>NZ_JAVIYN010000004.1:0-133332 GCF_036665975.1 Jeotgalicoccus huakuii
TTTATTTTTTTGTATAGAATTTTTATAGTTAAGTGTTTTATTCTCAAATTATTCATTATTTTTGTTAATAAATCACATAATAAGTCTTTATTTATGTTAAAATAAGTTTTTATTGCTTATTTCATATATAATATAAGCAGTAAAAAGTGAGTTGGGAGGATTAGGATGCATCCTAAAGAGAATGACGTTTTAGAACATATAAAGAAAAACCCTTTTATTTCACAGAATGAGCTGAGTAAAAAGCTCGGTCTGACTAATGCTTCAGTTGCTACAATAATCTCAGACTTAGTTAAAAAGGAATTTATACAAGGTCAAGCATATGTGTTGAATACGGAATTTCCAATTGTTTGTGTCGGTGCTGCTAACGTGGACCGCAAATTTTTTGTTAATGAAGACTTGATTCACGGGACATCTAATCCTATACAGTCGACTCAATCAGTAGGTGGGGTTGCCCGTAATATTGGTGAGAATTTAGGACGATTGGGTGAAAATGTGGCATTGATTACAACGCGTGGTGATGATAATGAATGGCAGTCTATATATGATTTAACATCTCCATATATTAATCTAGATTTTGCTGAACATATCTCTGGCCAAAGCACAGGATGTTATACAGCACTCTTAAGCCGTGAAGGTGATATGGAGTATGGCTTGGCTGATATGGATATATATGATCATCTAACACCAGAAGTACTGATAAAACAAACATACATATTAAAACGTGCTAAATGCATCATAGCAGATTTAAACACACCGAAAGTAACGCTCGAATTTTTATGTGCTTATGCTGATAAATATGATTTAAATCTTGTACTAATTCCCGTTTCCGGTCCAAAAATGAACCGACTACCTGAGAAACTTCATTCAGTAGATTGGTTAATCGTAAATAGGGATGAAACTGAGGCACAGTTCAATATTAAAATTGATTCTGATGAGGCATTGATGGAGTCAGCAGCAAAGTGGACTAAATTAGGGATTAGCAATGTCATTGTGACAAATGGCGTCAAATCTATAGCTTACAGCAATGCGGATGGAGAAAGTAAAATTTATAGTATTACAGCTTCAGACAATGTTGTCGATGTAACAGGTGCTGGGGATTCATTTTCTAGTGCAATTGTCTTTGGCTGGTTGAAAGGCTATGAAATCGATGATATTGTCAAAATGGCAATGACGAATAGCCGTAAGACTATTGAAACACCTTTTACCGTCCGTCAGGATTTATCGGAAAAACAACTAATAAAAGACATGGAGGAATTATAATGAATCATTTAATCGACTTACATCCAGAAGTTAAAACAGCTTTAGAGAATAATCAACCTGTTATTGCTTTAGAATCTACAATTATTTCACACGGTATGCCTTACCCACAAAATATTGAAATGGCTAAAACTGTTGAAAATATTATTCGTGAAGGTGGCGCTGTGCCAGCGACAATTGCAATCATGGATGGTCGTATCAAAGTTGGTTTAGATGGAGAATCACTAGAGAAACTGGGTAACTCTGAAGGTGTTGCTAAGGTATCTCGTCGTGATTTAGCTGAAGTTGTTGCAACGAAAAGAATTGGTGCAACAACGGTTGCTTCTACAATGATCTGTGCAGAAATGGCTGGCATTAAATTCTTCGTAACTGGTGGTATCGGTGGGGTTCACCGTGGTGTTGAAGAGACTATGGATATCTCTGCTGACCTAGATGAACTTGGTAAGACAGATGTTGCAGTAATCTGTGCAGGTGCAAAATCTATCTTAGACTTAGATAGAACAATGGAATACCTTGAAACAAAAGGTGTACCTGTTATTGGTTACCAAACAGAAGTATTACCAGCTTTCTTCACACGTACTAGTGACATTAAATTAAACACAGTTACTGAAACAACTGAAGAGATTGCAAGCATCATCAAAGCAAAACATGACCTTGAACTTGAAGGTGGCGTAGTAATTGCGAATCCAATTCCAAAAGAAGATGAGTTAGATAAAGATTACATTGACGGTATTGTTGCTGCTGCAGTTAAAGAAGCTGAAGAGAACGGTATCGGTGGTAAAGATTCTACACCTTTCTTACTTGGTAAGATCGTTGAAAAAACTGAAGGTAAATCACTTGATGCAAACATCAAATTAGTTTACAACAACGCTAAAGTTGGCGCACAGATTGCTGTAGATTACTTCAATAAATAAAATGTCTTAAAAAAAGCCCTAATCCTTACATTATGTTAAGGTTTAGGGTATTTTTATATATAAGATACTATTTACTTAAAGAAGGTGTAGCTTTGACAGAATTTACAAAGTATCTCTCATTGAAGTTAGATGAAGAAAAGAAAAATCTATATTTTATAGCTGACTCTACTGGTAAAAGAGAGTTATATAGTTACAGTTTGTATGAACAGACACATAAACAAGTCACAGATGAAAATGAAAACGTGAAGAATTTCTGGTTTGTTGACGACGGCTTACTATATGCTGTGGACCACAATGGTAACGAGCGTGAACAACTCAAGTTTGTTAAAGGTAAGACTCAGATTGAGTTAACAAATGACGATGATTTTTATAATCATTATGGTGTGTTTCTAAAAGATCATCTTGTCTTTTTACGAAATCATAAAGATGGAAAAGACTTTGAACTGATGAAATATACTGATCAGTCGCTTGAAGTAATGGCAACTTTTACTAGACCAACAAGTATTGTGTCTAAATTTGATGATGAGCGTATTTTACTGAGTCAGTCTGTAAACAATATTGATAAGGATATTTATCTTTTTAACGTACATACAGGCGCTCTAGATAAACTGCCTCTGCCCGTAGGACGATTTTCAAACTATCGTTCATTAAATGATGAAAGTGCAGTATTTACTAGTGATTACTTAGAAGGTCACCTTAACTTATATTTACTTAATAAGAACACCTTTGAGTTTAAAAAACTGACGTATTTTCATTGGGATATAGAGAAGGTCCTTGTCTTAGGGGATAAGGAAAATGTCGTATTTGAGTTAAATAAGAATGGGTTTAGTAAGCTATTTAAATACAATATTAAAGATGACCTTTTAGAGTCTTTAGACTTTTATCGAGATGGTGTTGTGCACTCACTGCAAAATAAAGATGACAAACTTTATATGATATTTTCAAGCATGACCTCACCGCACAGTATTTACGAATATGACTTGATGAGAAATACAACTACAAAATTATTTGGTAATGAGGCTTTAGAAGAAACTATAGCAACAACATATCAGACTTATCCATCGTTTGATGGTTTGGATGTGCCTTATTATTTATATGAACATGTTGGGGAAAATATACCGACTGCCATACAAGTTCATGGCGGTCCAGAGTCTCAGGCACGTCCAGAGTTTAATGAGCTGTATTATAAACTTTATAAGGAAGGCTTCCAAGTTGCTGTACCGAATATAAGAGGGTCAACAGGTTACTCTAAGTTTTATATTGGTTTAGATAATCAAGAAAAACGCATGGATGCGGCAAAAGATGTCGTAGAGTTACGGTCGCATTTAGTTAACAAGCATCATGCAAATGAGAATAATATATTCGTCATGGGCCGAAGCTATGGTGGCTTTATGACCTTACTACTCATCACTCAGTTCCCTAAATTATGGAAAGGTGCAGTCGATATCGTGGGGATTTCTCATTTTACGACGCTACTTTCAAATACGCCTGCCTGGAGAAGAGAACAACGTTCTTATGAATATGGCTTCATTGGAGAACATGATGAATTTATGCAGTGTATTGCACCGCTGAATAATTCACAACAAATTCGCAGTCCTTTAAAGATATTCCATTCCCATCATGATGTCAGAGTGCCATTCTCAGAATCAGAACAAATGTATGAGAAAATGAAAGAAGAAGACAAGGATGTTGAGTTAGTTGTCTATGGAAATGAAGGGCATCAATACCTTTATACTGAAAATCAAGACGATATGAATGACAGAATACTTAAATTCTTTAAGGACTTAAGTAATGAAGGAAATTAATATATAAAAACCATGGATCATCTATGTTTTAGATGATCCATGGTTTTGTTGTATAAAGATCTTATTTATTTCCAATATCATTAAATTTTTTCAATAGATGGGCAAAGGTTTCTATATCATTGTCATCCCATTCATCTGTTACTTTTCTAAACCGTTCTTGTCTATAGTGATGCGCCTTGTTTAATGATTCAATACCTTTACTTGTCAATTGATAGTCATAGGAACGACCATCTTTTTTAGATTGTTTCTTCTCGAGTTTACCTTCTTCTTGGAGTTCGGCTGCTTGTCTACTTACTGTAGATATATCTAAGTGAAGTAGTGAAGCAATCTGCTTAACACCCATTGGTCCGGATTCTGAAATCAGTAGAAGGATTAAATAACTTGCTGATTTTAACTGCTGTTCTTTGTTTACATTAGCAGTTTGTTTTTTAATACGCCTCACCATCATGGCAAGTTGTAGTTCTAATTTTTCAAGCGACTTATTTTTTGTCAATTTATGTCAAACCTTTCTTATATATAGTATGAAGATTGACATGATATATAGTTGTATAATACAATTAATCCTGTTGCTTGTCCAGGAAAGAAGGAATATTATGCCAAATACACAAGAAAATAAAAAATATTTAACGACTCGTAATCGTACAATCCTGATGGCTGTACTGCTATCGGGTGCTTTTGCTGCGATACTGAATCAGACGCTACTCGCAACTGCCATTCCTCATATAATGGACGATTTGAATCTTGAGGCTGATGTTGCACAGTGGTTACAGTCAGTATTCATGCTAGTTAACGGTATTATGATACCCATAACAGCTTTTTTAATTAATAAATTCTCTACCCGAACTTTATTTTTTACTGCCTTATCCTTATTTGGTTTGGGTACTTTAATCTGTGGAATTTCACCAAATTTTTCAATTCTACTAACTGGTAGAATACTACAGGCTGCTGGTGCGGGTATCGTCATGCCTTTAATGCAAACGATCCTATTTCTAACTTACCCACGAGAAGAACGTGGTAAGGCAATGGGAATGTTTGGATTAGTCATTAGTTTCGCCCCGGCAATTGGTCCAACCTTATCAGGGTGGTTTGTTGAAATTTACCCATGGAGAGGCTTATTCTTAATGGTATTACCGATTGTTATTATTGATATAATCGTGGCCTACTTCATTTTAAGAAATGTGACAGAACAAACGGATCCTAAGTTAGATATGACTTCGATTATTTTATCAACATTAGGATTTGGTGGCTTACTTCTTGGATTCTCAGTTGCAGGTAATAGCGGTTGGCTAAGTCCGATTGTACTTCTACCGATTATTATTGGCGCAATCACTCTATTCTTATTTATTCGTAGACAAAATCACTTAGAAGAACCTGTGCTAGAATTTAGTGTCTTTAAGGATCATATTTTTACGCTGTCCACTGTAATCGGAATGATTGTCTTTATGTCAATGATTGGTGGGGCAGTTATACTACCGATTTATATGCAAACCATGCTTGGATTTTCTGCTATGGAGTCAGGTATGATGCTACTACCAGGTGCCTTAATCATGGGGATTATGAGTCCTATAACAGGGCGTTTATTCGATAAGTACGGTGCCCGGTGGCTCGGGGTAATTGGGCTTGCTGTAGTGACAGTGACAACGCTTATGTTCTCTGTTCTAAATGATCAGACGACATTTTGGTACTTAGCTATAGTCAATGCTTTTAGAATGCTCGGGGTTGCAATGGTGATGATGCCAGCAACAACAGCAGGTTTAAATCAATTGTCAGACCAACTAGTCCCGCATGGTACAGCAATGAATAATACGATGCGTCAAGTTGCAGGAGCAGTCGGAACGGCTATATTGGTTTCAATCATGACAAATACTCAGAATCCAGCAGAAGGTGTTTCAGGAATGATTCACGGAGTGAATATGTCATTCTTATTTGCAGCAATTTTATCTTTTATAGGATTCATATTGGCCTTTAGACTAAAAGGTAATAGTAAAAGTGGTTAGGAAATTTTCCTAACCGCTTTTTTATGCCTTATTTTGTTTGCTTCTAAAGTATTGGAAGAGAATTATTACGATGATACCAATGAACATAAAGTAATTAACTATAAAATCCGACATACCATTTAAATAATCGAATGGGTATATGATTCTACCAAAACTATAAATAATTAATACTATAAAAATTATTCTTGTAGCTGTTGTTTTCGAAGTAAGTAAAAAGTATAGTGACGCGACAAAAACCAAGACAAAAAATGAGAACAGTATGGATTCGAAAATTGATTCGTCATAGCTCGCAATTTTAAATGCACTTAAATATTCAGAGTTAACGAAGATCACTAATAGGTTTGTGATTATAAATAAAATTAGAAATATCAAGGTCGAGAACATTTGATTATTACCGCGACTCGATGCCTGATGCTTAATGCCGTGATTCAAGAACGGTACCATGATGAATATCAAAATCAAACCAATAACTAAAGTAAACGATAGGGTGATGGCACCTGTTATAACTGTGATAGCTGTATATAAAACAGCGAAATAAAAGAGTAGGACAGAGAAGTCCACCCAGTAATTGCCACGTGTTTTCGGGAGTTTTTTAGCTTCTTTTTTTGCAAGATCAGTTGTTTTTTGACCGTAGTAATCGATATAGTCTTGATTGTGCTTACGCATTTCAGCTGCTAAATTATAAAGTTTTTCATATTTAGCATCTTCTGTGATATGTAATTTATCCAGTTCTTTGTTTAAAGAATCAAATGCAGTCTGATCATCATTAGACAGCATATTGTATATGTCAGAATAAAGTGTTTTGTAGTTAGTCATAGTGTCCCCTTTTAGAAAAGATATTAAATATAATTATAACAAATGTTTAAGGTTGTGATGTATGGATATAGTTAGTTATGAAGGAAGTAAAAAATTACTTAATTATTTATAGTTTCATACTTGCTTTTTGTAACTAAGTATATTATTATAATCATTGTGATACTTCGAATTTGAAACAATTAATTTAAATATACTATTGGAGGAGATTTAAAAATGGCTAAATTTGTAGCAGATACTGCCCACTCAGAATTAGAGTTCATTGTAAAACACATGATGGTAACAAAAGTAAGAGGTTCATTTGGAGAATGGTCAATTGATGTAGAAGTTGACGATATTGAAGATCTTTCAACTGCAGTAATTAAAGGTGAAGCAAACGTTGCAACAATCGACACTGGTGTTGAAGACCGTGACGCTCACTTACGTTCTGGAGACTTCTTTGAAACTGAAGAGTTCCCTAAAATGACTTTCGAATCAACTAAAATTGAAGGTTCTGAATCACAATACCAAGTAACAGGTAACTTAACTATTAAAGACGTAACTAAAGAAATCACAGTACCACTAACTTACAACGGTCACGGCGTAAGTCCATTTGGTCCAACTGTTTACGGTTTTGAAACAAACTTCTCAATTAACCGTGAGGACTTCGGTTTAACTTGGAACCAAACTCTAGAAACTGGTGGCGTACTTGTTTCTAAAGACGTTAAAATCAATGCTGAATTACAATTTAACCCTGCTGAATAAGAAAATATTTTTCTAAACCACATAAAGTAATGACTCGGTACCTCCTAAGTTTGCAGATGAAGTAATTTTCTGTAAACTTAGGAGATTTTTAAATTTTGATAATATTTTTCAGCTTTTTAAACTTTGTTTATGCTATGGAGTTAAGTGGTATATATAACTGTTTAATTTTAATTGTTAAGGAGATGCTAGATTTGTCACATTATGATGCATTAATCATAGGTTTTGGTAAAGCCGGAAAAACTTTAGCTGGAGCTTTGTCTAGCAAGGATTGGAAAGTAGCACTAGTCGAAGAGGATCCAAATATGTATGGTGGCACATGTATCAATGTTGCTTGTATTCCAACTAAACTCCTAATGCATGATGCTTTAGAAGGTAAGAAATACAGTGCAGCGATTGAACGAAAATTTAATACTATAGAGAAGTTAAATAAGAAAAACTACCACTCAGTTGCAGATTTAGACAACGCTGAAGTCATTGACGGTAGAGCAAAATTTGTAAATGAAAAGGAAATAGAAGTCAGCAAAAAAGATGGCGGAACTGAATCAATAACTGCCGATAAAATCTTCATTAACACTGGTGCAACAAGTGTTGTACCACCTTTAGATGACGATATGGATTCTGACAAAATATATACAAGTACCAGTCTACTAAATGAGGAAAAGTTACCTGAAACTTTAACCATTGTAGGTGGGGGGTATATCGGTCTAGAATTTGCAACGATGTACAACGCTTTTGGATCCACTGTTAACGTTATCGTACCAGACGATGGCATTTTAAAAAATGAAGACAAGGAAATTAGAGATGAAATCACTAAAGATATGCAAGAAAGTGGCATTAACTTTATCTTTGGTAAGAAGGCTGAGAAGGTGACTGATAATGGTTCAGATATCACAGTATCATTATCAGGTGGTGAAGCAGTATCCTCGAACGCTGTCTTATTTGCTACAGGTCGTAAAGCGAATACAGAAGGTTTAGGGTTAGAAAATACTAAAATTGATACAGATGATAGAGGCGCTATCGTTGTTGATGAACATCTACAAACCACTGTTGATAATGTTTATGCAGTCGGCGATGTTAAAGGTGGCATGCAGTTCACTTATACTTCACTAGATGACTTCAGAGTAGTAAAAAGTCATCTCTTAGAAGATGGTTCTTATACCAGCGACGACAGAAAAAATATCCAATATACTATGTTTATTGACCCACCGTTCTCTAGAGTCGGCTATACTCTAGATGAAGCAAAAGAAGCGGGATTCAATGCACAAGAGAAAAGCATGCCGATGAGTGGACACCCTAGATCTCATATAAATAATGAATTAAGAGGTATATTTAAAGCGGTTGTAGATACTGAATCCGGAGAGATTTTAGGTGCACATCTATACGGTGTGAACTCAGAAGAATTAATCAATATGGTTAAGCTGGCTATGGATCATGATATTCCATATGGTTTCCTAAGAGACATGATGTACAACCATCCAGGAATGTCAGAAGCGTTTAATAATCTATTTGATATCTAGACTTCAATATATAAATTAATTTAAATAAACTGTGTGGAATTCATCATATAATTCCACACAGTTTTAATTTCTTAAATATATTTTGAAAGAAAACGATATACTTCACCGAGTGGCAGGCCAACAATTGTGTTGTAATCACCTTGAATAGATTGAACAAATTGTACCCCCAATGCCTGTATACCATATGCACCAGCCTTATCTACATATTCGCCACTGTCTAAATATCGTTTGATTTCGTCAGAAGTTAATGTATAAAAAGTAACTTCAGTTTTTGAAATAATAATTTCTTCAAAGTCTCTTGACTTTAAGATTGCAGCGGAGTACACTTCATGAGTGTTGCCAGATAATGTTTCAAGCATGTTCCGAGCATCATTACGATCCTTCGGCTTTTCAAAAATTTCATTTTGATAGCTGACGATTGTATCTGCAGTGATATTGATTGTTTGGTCATGAATGGGTAAAGCTGTCGCTTTTAGTTTAGCAGTTTCGATAACTTTAGTGGCTGGATCTGTCGTAGTAATTTGTTTCTCATCAACATCTGGATCGACCACATCGAATTGGAGATTAAGTTGATTGAGTAGCGCTTGTCTTCTTGGGGATTTGGAACCGAGTACAAGTTTCATGAGAAAACCTCCAGTAAATTCTTGATATCCGTTGCACTAAATTATACAGTAGGTATAATAAATGCAAAATACTTATAAAATCATTCTATTATGGATTTTAAATACATAGGTTCAAACCTAATTATATTGATGATTGAAGAGGGGAGCAATAATGAAAGTTGAATTGACGAAGTACAGAGTTAAAGAAGGTAAAAGTGAATTAGTTGATGAGTGGATTGACTACATGCACAACCACATGGACGATGTGCTTATGAATTTAGAAGGCGAAAAGATGTTCGTAGAGACAATTTTTCGTGAAGCATTTAACGATGTTGAGTACCTGTATTGGTACAGTGTTCAAGAAGAAACTTCTGACATTCAAATTTCTGAGTCAGACCTTGATAAGAAGCATATTGAGTATTGGGAACAATGCATTGATAAAACATTCAGACCAGAAGATATGAAAGCAGAAATTGTAATGATTCCTGAGCGTATCAGAGAAGCAATGCATTACGACAAGAATAAGTAGATGAAGTCAGGGTAAAGCACCCTGGCTTTATTTTCTGTTGTTAATTAGAAATACGTTATAATAATTAGGATAGGGGTGATTCTATGGACCGTCATGAATTTAAACAAAAGGTGATTGATTATGCTAAAACAATAGGAATCGATGACATTGGTTTTACTACAGCAGAGCCTTTTACTGAGTTCAAAGCGAAACTTATCGACTACTACAAAAATGGCTATGAATCCGGTTTTGAAACAGGCACCATTGAGGAGCGAGCAAATCCCAAGCTAAGTTTACCGTCAGCTCAAAGTATTGTGTCGATTGCTGTCGGGTATCCTAATCGTTTAAGAAATGCGCCTAAGTCAAAGAAGGGTGAGCGTCGTGGGATCTTTGCCCGTGCTTCTTGGGGTATGGATTATCATACCTTGCTAAGATCTCGACTCGATAAGTTGCAAGCTTTCATTCAAGAACTTGATCCAGCAGTTGAGTGCAAATCTATGGTGGACACTGGCGTATTGAGTGACAGAGAAGTAGCGAGAAGAAGCGGACTTGGATTTATCGGAAAGAATGGTTTTGTAATTAATCCGAAACTTGGTACATACTCATATCTAGGTGAAATGATTGTATCTTTTCCTTTTCCTGCAGATGAAGAACTTCTAGATTCATGTGGGGATTGTAACATTTGTGTCGACCGTTGTCCGACAGGTGCACTCGTAGGAGATGGACAACTCGATTCTAAAAAATGTATCTCTTTCTTAACACAGACAAAAGGATTCATGCCAGTTGAGTATAGAGGTGTTATTGGTAATAGAATATATGGTTGTGATACATGCCAACAAGTTTGTCCTAGAAACCGTGGTATTAATACTGAGCACCATGAGGACATCGTCTTAGAACCGGAAATATTGAAACCAGAGCTCACTAGTTTATTAAAGATATCTAATAGAGATTTTAAAGAAACATATGGGCATCTTGCTGGCGTTTGGAGAGGAAAAAAACCGATTCAACGAAATGCAATTCTAGCCCTTGCCCACTATAAGGAAACAGATGCAGTTGACTTGCTTAAAGATGTTGCAGAAAGCGATCCGAGACCAGTAATCAAAGGAACGGCTTACTGGGCAATTGGACAAATTGAAGGTAATCAAGCATTAGAATATATTAATGAAAGATACAAGGAAGAATCTGACGAAAATGTAAAAAGAGAAATGCTCTTAGGTATCCAAGAAGCAGTTTAGGAAGAAGGAAAATTATGAATCATGTTGTGTTATACCAACCAGAAATTCCACAAAATACAGGCAATATAGCAAGGACGTGTGTTGCCACAGGCACACCTTTACATTTAATCAAGCCATACGGTTTTAGTCTAGAAGATAAGTACGTTAAGCGTGCAGGTTTAGACTACTGGAAAGATTTAGAACTATATGAGTATGATTCAATTGAAGAATTTTTTGAAAAAAATGAAGGCAAGTACTATATGATCTCTAAGTTTGGTGAGCAAACCTTTAGTGATATGGATTATTCTGATTTTGACAAATCGCATTATTTTATATTCGGTAAAGAAACGAAAGGTTTACCAGATTGGTTAAAAGATGAATACAAAGATTCATTGATGAGAGTACCGATGACAGACAAAGTACGTTCATTGAATCTCGCGAATACAGTCGGTATACTCGTTTATGAAGCACTAAGACAACAAAATTATCCAAACTTAAAGTAGGAGGTAGTCATCTATGAATGAAGTCATTAATTTGATTAATAATCACCGTTCGTTAAGAAAATTTTCAGATACCAAACTGACCGAAGATGAAATTAAAACCTTAGTTGGTGCAGCACAAAGCGCCAGCACTTCATCTTACGTTCAAGCTTATTCTATTGTTGGTGTAATGGATATTGAGAAGAAAAAAGCATTAAAAGATATTAGTACCCAAAGTTATGTCGAAGACAATGGTCATCTCTTTGTTTTTGTCGTTGATTTTTATCGTCATAAGGAACTTGCTAAAAAAGCAAATAAAGAAATATCTTACGATAAAACAGAAAATCTTATCGTAGGCGTGGTTGATGCATCGCTTGCGGCTCAAAATATGGCACTTGCTGCAGAAAGCATGGGCTTAGGAATTTGCTATATTGGTTCACTACGTAACGATGTAGAAAAGGTATCAGAGATTCTCGAGCTGCCTGAAGGGACTTTCCCACTGTTTGGCATGGTAACAGGACATCCTGAATCAGAAGGATCACAAAAAGAGAGATTACCATTTGAAGCGGTATACCATGAGAATACTTATAATAAAATTGATGAAGTTGAAGACGATATTGAAGCGTATGATCAGCGTATTAGTGACTACTATCGAAGTCGTACGAACAATGAACGAGCGGATAAGTGGAGTGACCAAGTCCTAAATATGCTAAGTAAAAAACAAAGACTTGATGTGGATGCGTTCTTAAAAGAACAAGGATTTTTAGGTCAATAAGTCAAAAAGAGAGCTCAGATCAATGAGCTCTCTTTTTTATATAAATGTTTCTCTTTGTCCAGGGTGTTTATCGAGAATCACTTGGTCTTTTGGAATACCATTTTTAAGTAGTATTTCGATGTTTTGTTTTAGAAATTCATCACTACCTACAACGTAGAATAGACCTTCTTTATCAGACATTAATTTGTCTGCTTCAATGTAATAATCATCGCGATTGTCTACAAATTGTGAAGAGATATTTTCAACTTCTTCATTATTGAAAATATCAGTAAAGAGATAATGACCTGTAGAATCAACGTTTAAGGATTGAATGCTATTGACGTTAGATTGATCTTGTAAAAATTTAAGTGCTAAGGGACGTAAAGTTGCTAAACCAGCACCAGCTGAGAGCATGTAGATTTTTTTATTCTCGCGTTTTAAAGGTACGTTTGTATGTGTTTTAAAAATAGCTGCTTTTCCACCGATAGGCATTTCATTTAACGTACGTTTGAAAATAGAGGGGTTTTCGTTAATACGTGTCGTTATACCAATATCTTTTTCATCGTTTGTTGTTGAAATGGACATATGTCTAATTAGACTACGATCTGGTTTCTCACCTGCATTAAAACCTTCAAAAGCTAGGTGAATATGTGCGCCTTCTTCCCAGTTATAATCACTAGGGCACTCAAAAACAAAAGTTTTAACTGTAGGGGATTCGTCGATAACCCTCTTAAGTGTCGTCCAATAAATTTGCATAGAATGTAACTCCTCATCATTATGTTAGCTCCATTATACATATTATTGATAAGGATTCTCAATTAATAGGATTTAAAGATTTAGAATAAAAAGAAAAACAGCCAAGTTTGAACACTTGGCTGTTAGTAATATAGCATTGCTATTTAACTATTCTCTAATTTTTGTTTCCCCGTCATCCTTGTAGCCCCATGTAGTTTCGCGGCCAGCAGTAAGAATTGAAGTTAGGAAAGCAATACAAACCATCAGAATTAAAAATGCTTTCATTGTAGATTTGCCCCCATTACTTTTACTTGAATTATCTTTATTATAAACTAAAATGACAAGATTAAAAAGGACAACTTGAAAAAAAGAAGTTTTATCGTGTAAATCAAATAATATTGTATAGAATAGGTTATATTGTTTTGATTTTGGGGTAAGATAATTTTAAATGACCTTATTTTTGAAGCTGAACATTACTGGAGGAAATTAAAATGGCAATGAATTTTAAAATATTTGAATCTAAAGAAGTCGCAGATTTGTTTTTAGCAGATCTAATCAGAAAACAAATCCACAATAATCCTGAAAGTATTTTAGCATTAGATACTAATGAAGAATTATCGAGAAGCTATGAAAAACTAGTTGGTGAACTACGAAATCACCCTGCAGATTTATCTGAAATTCAACTCTATGCAGTGGGTAAAGATGGCTTAGAGGTATTTAAAAAATTAGATTTACCTTCTTCACAAATTGATGAAGGTGGTACAGCTGATGATTTAGATAGTATAGGTAAGAAAAAAGTTAATGTTGCTGTCTTAAATTTGAATGATAATAAGAAAGTCGGCTTTAACAATGATAATGAAGACTTATTTAAGGCTAAAGAACTGTTCGTTTATGCCTCAGGTTCAAATTCAAGTGATGCAGTCAGAGCTTTATATGAAGCGGCACTTGATGGTGGTAGTAGTTTAAGTGAAATTAAGAATCACCGCATGGTGACAGTTGTGATTGATATAGATGCAGCTGCTGATTTAGATAGTGATATCGTCGATTACTACACATATAAATTTGCATAATATATTTGTTAATGAATCCTTTTGAAATATAGTATAAACTAGTAACTGAATACTATATTTCGGGGGGATTTTTTTATGTCATTTAGAATTGAGCACGATACAATCGGTGAAATTAAAGTACCAGCAGATAAATACTGGGCAGCACAAACAGAAAGAAGTCGTCAGAACTTTCCAGTAGGTAAAGAAAAGATGCCGATAGAAGTGATCGTTGCTTTTGCTCATTTGAAAAAAGCGGCAGCAATTTCTAATAATAAACTAGGAAAATTATCAGATTCTAAAAAGGATGCAATTGTTCATGCTTGTGATCGTGTGATTGCACGTGAGTTAGACGAGCACTTCCCACTTGTTGTATGGCAAACAGGTAGCGGTACACAAAGTAATATGAACGTAAATGAGGTAGTGAGTTATGTTGCTAATGAATACCTAAAAGAAAAAGGTATTGATGAAGTCGTACACCCAAATGATGATGTGAACAAATCACAATCTTCTAATGATACGTATCCTACAGCAATGTACGTTGCCTTATTACAGGCAGTAGAGAGTCAACTCGTACCTGCTCTAGCTAAACTTCATGGCACATTCGTTTCTAAACAAGAGCAGTTCAAGGATATAATTAAAATTGGGCGTACTCATCTTCAAGATGCGACACCACTGACATTAGGTCAAGAGATTTCAGGTTGGTCTTACATGTTAGAAAAATCGACAGAACTTATCAATCAATCTAAAAAGCAACTCACTAATCTTGCGATTGGTGGTACTGCTGTTGGTACTGGAATTAATGCACATCCAGAATTCGGTAAAATGGTTGCGGAACAACTGGAAAAACAAACTGGTCTACCATTTGTTTCTTCACCAAATAAATTCCATGCACTGACATCATACGATGAAGTCGTTTATGTTCATGGTGCCCTAAAGGCGCTTGCAGGAGATTTAATGAAGATTGCGAACGATGTAAGATGGTTAGCCTCTGGACCACGAGCAGGACTTGCTGAAATTGAAATACCTGCAAATGAACCTGGTTCTTCAATCATGCCAGGTAAAGTAAACCCAACACAGTCAGAAATGTTAACGATGGTTGTTGCACAAGTATTTGGTAATGATACCGCAGTATCATTTGGTGCGTCACAAGGTAACTTCGAGTTGAACGTCTTTAAACCGGTTATTCTTTTCAATACCTTACAATCAATTTATTTACTTGCAGATGGTATGAATAGTTTCAATGACAACTGTGCAGTAGGCATTGAGCCGATTAATGAGAATATCGATAAGTACTTAAATAACTCATTGATGCTTGTAACAGCTTTAAATCCACATATCGGTTATGAAAATGCTGCGAAAATTGCTAAAAATGCACATGCAAAAGGGATTACACTTAAAGAATCTGCCATTGAATCAGGCTTATTGACTGAGGAACAATTTGATGAGTGGATTCGACCTGAAGATATGATTCAGTCTAAAGAGTAGGGGTTTTTCGATGAAGAAAATCAGCTTAATTGATATCGGATCAAATACGATTCGTTTAGTTATATTTGAATATACTGAAGAACACGGTTTAAGAGAAGAAAGAAATATTAAAACACCTGCGCGTCTTGCCCAATATATTGGTGAAGATGGGAACATGCCAGAAGAAGGTATCCTCGTACTTATGAAAGTCTTAAAAAGCTTTAAGCAAATTTCAGATAAGTACAATATTGATGAAATTTACCCTGTTGCTACTGCTGCAATTCGTCAGTCAGAGAACAGAGATGAAATCGTCGAACGCATAAATACGGAGCTTGGTCTCGATGTAAAAATCATCACAGGTGATGAGGAGGCGACCTTCGGATATGAAGCTGCTGTTCATACTATCAGCTATTATGATGCAGTGACGATTGATATAGGTGGGGGAAGTACAGAGTTAACCTATTACGAAGATAAGAATTTAATTTATAAAACGAGCTTACCATTTGGTGCGGTTACCTTGAGTCGTGATTTCTTCACTGATAAAGATCACAATGACAAGAAGGCAATCAAAGAAGCTAAGAAATTCATCGAAGAACAGTTTAAAAAAGTAAATTGGTTACTGGACCGAAATGTACCGATTGTTGCGATTGGTGGGAGTGCGAGAAATATTGCTCGCATTCACCAGTCGATGACATCATACCCAATCGCTGGTGTACATGGTTATACAATGACGAAAAGTAATTTAAATGATGTCTATAAGTTATTAAAAAACACTGAGACTGATGATATGGATGATATTGATGGGTTGAGTAAGGATAGAGCAGATTTGATTTTACCTGCGAACCTTGTTTTCAGTTCATTATTAGATATTGTTGATTCAAATGAATTTAAGTTTAGTAGAAAAGGGCTAAGAGAGGGTATGGCAATGAAAATCATTAGCCGAGATTACCCAGTTGCCTTTAACAAATATAGAGTATTTGATGATTCTATCAACCAATTAACCAATGATTTTAATATTGATGAAAATGATTCGAAGAAACGAACTGAGATAGTGGATCGTCTCTACCATCAGTTAGAGCGCTATGACATTTTGAACTTATCTAGAACAACTAAAATGATTATGAAACAAGCTGCGAGCATTTATTATCTTGGTGATTTTATTGATAGAGATGCTTCCAGTCAACATACTTATTATTTGATATCCAATTCAAATATCAACGGCATCACTCATAAAAATCGTGTCCGATTAGCCTTAATCGCAAGTTTCAAGAATAAATCCTTACTTGATTTTTACGCTAAGGAAACAGGATGGTTCGACGACGATGAAATGAGTGAAATTCAGTCACTTGGTTCGCTTGTTAAATTCTCAAACGCTCTAAATATTTCTAACACTGGCATTGTAGATAGTCTCCGACTGACTAAGACAGATGATGGTTATACACTGACTGTTAAATACAATGGGGACCCTATTGCCGAAGAGTATTATGCACTTAGACAAAAGAAACATTTTGAGAAGATAATTGGTGAAAAATTATGGATTGAATTTACAGAATCTTAATATTCATGCGCTATAATAATCGAGGTTAGGAGGATACAAATGACTTATAAATTAAACGATAAATCATATTATAATAACAGAGAGCTCAGCTGGTTGAGATTTAATTATAGAGTATTAGCAGAAGCAAGTGATTTACGTAATCCTCTTCTCGAAAGACTTAAATTTGTCGCAATTACAAGTTCCAACCTCGATGAATTTTTTATGGTTAGGGTGGCTGGGCTTAAAGACCAAGTGAAAATGAATTATGCAGAACCTGATACGAAAACTGGGATGACACCTGAAGAACAGCTTCAAGGTATCGGTGAATTAAACCGTGAAAATTGCCGAATTCAATATGAAACTTATCACAGTTTAATTGGTGAATTAGAGAAATTGAATGTTTTTATAAAGCGGCCGTCTGAGCTTTCAAAAGCACTTCAAACACAGTTGGAGCAGTTGTTTGATGATCAGATATTACCGTCTTTAACACCACTAGGTATCGATGCATATCGACCTTTTCCAAAACTAATGAACAAAAAAATAAACTTATTTGTCGATCTTTCTAATGAAGTCGGTAAACAGACAGCGATTGTTCAGTTGCCTACTGTCATAAGACGTTATTTTGAGTTGCATGAAGATAATAAGACTTATTTTGTCTTGGCTGAGGATATCATTAATGAATATGTTCATAAACTATTTAATGGCTATAAAATTGAAAGAACTTTTCCGTTTCGAATTACTAGAAATGCTGACTTGACGATTCATGAAGAGGGTGCCGCTGACCTATTAATTGAAATTGAACGTTTCTTAAAAGAACGAACAAAAGGTGCGGCAGTACGTCTAGAGATTGATCGTAGTAGAGATGAAACAATTAACGGTTCTTTCTTAGAAGAACAGTTATCATTACATCCTGAGGATGTATATCGATTTGATGGACCATTAGATTTAACATTCCTATTTGAACTGGTTAGTGACCTGAAGAATCGTTTCCCGAATCTGGTATTTAAACCATTCTTCCCACAGCCAGCTAAGTTTTTAGGGAATAGAAATGTATATGAAACAACATTGAAAGAGGATATTTTCTTCCATCACCCTTATGAATCATTCAAACCGATTGTTGAATTCGTTCAAGAGGCGGCGAATGATAAGGATGTGCTTGCTATTAAACAGACACTATACCGTGTTTCGAGTGATTCACCGATTATCGAATCATTAAAGCTCGCTGCGGAGAACGGTAAGCAAGTGACTGTATTAGTTGAATTAAAGGCAAGGTTTGATGAGGAAAATAATGTCCACTGGGCGAAAGAATTGGAAGATGCGGGTTGTCATGTTATTTACGGCATGAATTACTTAAAAACGCATAGTAAAATTACTTTAGTTGTTAAAAAAGTGAATAAAAAAATTGTTAAGTTTGTACATTTAGGAACGGGTAACTATAACGATTCGACAGCGAAATTGTACACGGATATGGGGATTATTACGACTGACCCAAATATTGGTGATGATGCTGTAAACTTCTTTAACTACTTAAGTGGATACTCATTAAAACCAGAGTATAAAGAATTACATGTTGCACCATTTGAAATAAGGGATTTATTCTCTGAGCGAATCGACCGGGAAATTGAGAGTCACAAAACTCATGGTAATGGTTATATATATGCCAAAATGAACTCTTTAACAGATAAGAAAATTATTGATAAGTTGCTAGAAGCTTCTCAAGAAGGCGTAAAAATTGATCTTGTTATTCGTGGTATATGTTGCTTGAAACCCGGTATAGAAGGTGTCAGTGATAACATTACTGTAATCAGTATTGTTGGACGCTTTCTTGAACACTCAAGAATATATTACTTCTATAATAATGGAGAGAGAGACATGTATCTCTCATCTGCAGATATTATGACAAGAAACATGATTAAACGTGTAGAAATACTGTTCCCGATTAATGATCCAAGAATAGTGGATGAACTACTTGAAATCAATGAACTTTATTTACGTGATAATACAAAAGCTCGTAGACAACTTTCAGATGGTACTTATGAGTATGTGAAGAATGACTTACCTCCATTAAGTGTCCAAGAAGAGTTGATGAAACGTGCCATTGAACATGGTGAAGAGAAGAAAACGGAAATGTTAGATGAGAGTAGTAATATACTACAACGTATCAAGAGTCGTTTTAGAAAATAGGATATATATTGAAAGCATGCCCCTGGAATTTCCAGGGGCATTTTATTTCAATGTTGAATGAATAATTAATAGTTAATATACAATTTTCAAATAAAAGGGAAAGAATTTAAAAGTAGAATTGGTAAATTTTATGTTATTATAAATAAGTTATTTTTATTATTTAAGGACGTGAATGGATTGTCGTCAGACTTTTTACAAATGGAAAAGAAATTTAGACCCGAAATAGAAGGTCTTAGATTTGTTGCAGCACTGCTTGTGGCCATTTACCATATTTGGCTTGGTAGAGTTTCAGGTGGGGGTAGATGTATTCTTTATAATTTCTGGGTATTTGATTACCGCATCCATTATTTCTAAGATCAATAAGGACGGGTTTTTATCGTTTAGTAAATTTTTTGGAGGGTTGTTGAAGCGGCTGTTACCTAATGCTACTGTCGTATTGTTGGTTGTGGGTATTGCAACATTTTTCTTGGTCCCTGGCTCCTTAGTCGTTAAAACAATAAAAGAGTTACTCGCTTCTTTATTTTACTATCAAAATTTACAGTTAGCATTTTCTAATACAGATTATTTGAATTCAGAACAAGCGAAGACACCAATTGAACACTTTTGGGCAATGTCGATACAAGGACAATTTTATATCATGTGGTTCATTATCTTTACGGTTATCGTTTTAATATGGAGAAAGAAAACAGGATTAAATATACATACAACACTAAATAGTGTATTCGCAATAATATTTATAATTTCACTCACATATTCTATTTATGCAACAAATGATAACCAAGCCTTTGCTTACTTTAATCCCTTAGCTCGTAGCTGGCAGTTTGCTTTGGGTGGTTTAGTATATTTAAATTTACATAAATTGAAGTTACCCATGATTGTTTCCAATGTTTTAGGATGGTTTGGTTTATTAGGATTACTTGTTACTGGGCTTATCTTTGATGTATCAACAATGTTCCCAGGTTATGTTGCACTTTGGCCTATGATCTGTGCAGTTTTAATCTTGTTATCCGGTAATCAAGTATCATCGTATGGCGTCGAAAGGTTATTAAGTCAACCGGCATTAATGAAACTCGGTGGAATATCGTTTGGTATTTATTTGTGGCACTGGGTAATTTTATCGTTCTATAATTACAGTGTATATGAAGAAATGACTATTGTGACTGGGATACTCATTATTGTAGCTTCAATTATATTGAGTTTATTGTCTACAAAATTTATAGAAACTCCAATGAGAAAGCGTACAGGTAAAAGTGCGTTTATTAGAGTGGGAATGCTTGCAGTGTTAACATTCGGTGTAATTGGTTTACTTGCTATAGATCATAAAGCTAACGGACAAGATGTTGATGAGACGGTAATACCGAGTCAAGTATACCCAGGAGCAAGTGCAGACCCAACATTTATAAGTGAAGAAGACCCAGTACCTTCAGTTGAAACCGTCAAAGATGATATGTCAGATGCCTATAGTGATGGTGTCATGATATATGAGGGGGCTGATTTAAAACCTAAAGCCTACGGGCAAATTGAAAATTATGATTATCACATTTTACTTGTGGGAGGTTCACATTCCAGCCATTGGCTTGGTGCGCTTCAACAAATTGCTGAGACAGAAAAAATAAAAATAACGCACTTAGGTAAGGCGAATGCAAGATTTACTATGGGGGAGCAAATAGAACAAGTTTCAATGGACTGGATGAGTAATGTCAATAAATACTTAGAAGAAAATAGTGAATCATTTGACTTACTATTTACATCTGCTGATGTGGGGAATGTTGAGGAAGTAGACGTACCCGAAGGTTTCATTGATGAGTTTGAATTTGTCCAAAATTTAGGACTTCAGGTATTTGCTGTGAGAGATAATCCTAGATTGACCATAAATGCAATCGAAGCCTATGAAAGAGATACTTCTGCCCACTACGATGTATCACAACACTTACCAGAAAGAAATTGGGATGAAGTGACAGATACAGGTGCTGTCGTTTACGATTACAGTGAAAATATTGCTCCAGGAAAAGTATTCACACCAGTTCGAGGCAATGTCTTTGTATATTTCGACTCTAGTCATATGACGAATTCATTTTCTAGAACATTGGGACCAGTGATCAAAGACGACCTGATGAGAGAATTAGAGAACGTTAAAGGTGAATAAGTTACTTGGAAGATCAACGGTGAGATGGTGTTGACCTTCTGATGAGTTGGGAGTCCAACGGTAAAATGGTGTTGACCTTCTGATGAGTTGGGAGTCCAACGGTGAGATGGTGTTGACCTTCTGATGAGTTGGGAGTCCAACGGTGAGATGGTGTTGACCTTCTGAGATGTTTGGAGATCAACGCCAAACTGGTGTTGACCTTCTAAGGTGTTTGGAGGTCAACGCCAAATTGACGTTGACCTTCACTCCCCCAATTGAATAGGTACTAAAATATAAGAAAGACGACTGACATGTATCAGTCGTCTATTTTAGTCTTCAACCATTGTTACATTAACTTTCTCTCGACTTAAGGGATTGGTAAATGAAACCTGGTAACCGTAGAGATGCATATATGGTGAAGTTGGTCCACCGTATAGTTTGTCACCGATAATCGGAGCGTTTAAATGTTTAAGATGTGCTCGAATTTGATGGGTTCTGCCTGTTTCTAATTCGACAGTTAATTCTTCATAGTGCTTTAACTTTTTCACTTCTATGATGTGAGTGATTGCGGTTTTACCTTCACGAGTCACATGGTAAAGATTGGTATGTGGTTTACGTCCGAGCGGTGCAATAACTGTTTGTTTATTGATTTTACTACCGAGTTTCACATGTGCTTTATAAATGCGTTCGATTTCATTTTTCGCTAATATATAGTCCAATATTTTCTTCATGTATGCATTTTTTGCAAATAGTACGATACCACTTGTATCAACATCAAGCCGATGAACTGGTTCAACATAGGGACTAATTGTTGATGAAATAACGTCATTCACTAATGTATTATGTTCACCTGGATCATTAGGGTGTACTTTTTGACCAGCAGGTTTTTGAGCGACTAGAAGGTTGTCATCTTCAAAAATAATCTTTGCCTGCTGACCACTTTCCTTATAATTACTCTCATGATTAAAGTCTGGTAAATCCACTAGATCTCCAGCGACAACTGTATCTGTCAGCTTTCGATCTTCATTATTTACTTTTATGTCTTTAGACATGCGTAGCCAATGCAATTCTTTTTTAGGCACATGACACTCAGTCAGGACAGATTCAATTGATTGACCATTGAACTTTTCTTGAAGTATAAATTTCATATTATTCGCCTGTTGCAGCAGTCATGAACTCTTCAAAGCCTTCAGTAGATCCTGGGTTACCTTCTAGGCGCTCAACTTCTTCTCCATCTTCAAAGTAAATTAAAGTTGGTGTCGCGTTGATACCATATGTTTCCCAAGCTTGGTCGTATTCTAATACGTTAAGTTGTGTGACTTCATTGTCAATATTATCAAGTGCATCAGTTAACATCGGAGTTGCTTCCTGACAGTGTACACATGTTGGACTCCAGAAATAAACGAATTCACCTTCTCCAGAATTAACGATTTCCTCTACCTCTGCTGGTGTTTTGTTTGCTTGGTAATCTTCGTTATCTAGAGTGTCAATTGTTGGACCGCTTAACTCGTCTGGTTCTTTATCAGTGTATGGGTAGTAGCCACTCTCACTTAAAGATTCTGGATCGCTCGACTGATTACTTACTACAACGAAAACGGCAATAAATATTACTACAATAAGGGCAATAATCCCGTAAAATACTTTGTTTCCCATTTAATAATTCTCCTCTTTAATCTTTTTTAATAAAGAATGATAAAATAAAAATAATGATAAATGCTGTCAGTGCAAGTAGGGGAATGGTAATAAATCCACCCCAATTTATATATTGTACTGTACATGAAACACCCATACAAGCGTTGGCGCTCTCACCAAGTGCGGGGATTTTTTGTAGGCCATAATGGTATGTAGAGACTAATATACCAATTCCACTCATCACTCTTGCGTATAGTCTAACATTATTATCTTCCTGGATAACTCCAATTAGTGACAAGATTACAATTGGATACATAAGTATACGTTGATACCAACACATTTCACACGGTTCATACAGACGAATCTCACTAAAATACAGTGATCCGAGTGTGGCGAACAATGAAACGATGAAAATTAGTTGGGTGAACAACTTGTTGTTTTTCATTGTTAGTCAATCCCTTCGTTATTTTTTTGTAACCTACTGTTATATTATAAGTGATAATAATTATCTCAAGTGTAACAAATTTCTTACAATATCTTATCTGTGTGGTGAACATTATGAAAAGTAAACTTCAATTATTAAAAGATATCGCGGAGTTTCTAAATGCAGAGACACATCGTCAGTCCATGATAGATGGTGCTTTGAAACTACTCATTGATCATTCTATATTTGAAACTGGGTGGATCTTTTTTATTAATGAGCGAGGCGTGCATGAACTTAGCGCACATTATCAATTACCACCTTCGTTAGAATACGATGATAATCGTTATTTATGTCAGGACAAGTGCTGGTGTGTCAATAAATTTAATAAGAACGAACTATCTAAGGCAACCAATATAGTCGCTTGTTCTAGATTGGAAAGAGCCGCTCGTGAAAGACCGTATGAGAATAGTGATTTCACCCATCATGCTACAGTACCATTAATGTCTGGGGATGAAACCTTCGGTCTTTTAAACGTTGCGACACCATCGACCAAAGAGTTTCAAAAAGATGAACTCGACTTATTAGAATCAGTTGCATTTCAGTTAGGCTCTTCCTTAAAGCGTTTGGATTTAACCGTCAGAGAAAGAGAGAACATGATTATTCAAGAGCGTCAACGACTCGCAAGAGAACTGCATGACTCAGTTAACCAAATGTTATTTTCTATTGGTATTACATCGCATGCAGCTCAAGCTATAAAAGACACAAAACAATCTTCTATGGCTTTTACTCGAATAGAAGATACTGCTAAATACGCTATGGAAGAGATGAAAGCATTAATTTGGCAACTTAAACCGATTGGTTTAGAAAATGGTATTATTGAAGCAATTAAAAATTACGGGAAGATTTTGCAGCTTGAAGTCCATGTATCTGTAAGTGGTTTTTACAATGTTCCAGATAAAATGGAGATAGAAATTTACAGAATCATTCAAGAAGGTATGAATAATGTAAGAAAACATGCAAAAACAAGCGCTGTAAAAATTTTAATTTCTAATGATGAATCATGTATAGATATATCCATTCAAGATGACGGACAAGGATTTGATCCGTCAACGACCGATCAATTTAGTCATGGATTGTCTAATATGAAGGAACGGACAATGAATATGCAGGGACAGTTTGATATAAGAACAAGTGAAGGTCAAGGGACCGTTATAAATATTAATATACCGAAAGGAAGTCGCTAGTATGTACAACATTATTTTAACTGACGACCATCAGGTTGTAAGAGAAGGTATGAAGTTTCTCTTATCTACTACTGAGGATTTAAAGGTCATCAACGATTTTGATAGTGGTGAAGATACGCTAAATTTTTTATCGACCACTGAAGAGAAAATTGATCTTGCACTCATCGATTTAGTCATGCCTGAAATGGATGGTATCGGGCTAACCACTCAACTAAAAGAAAAATACAAAAACATAAAAGTGCTCGTCTTATCTAGTTACACGAGTGAGGAATACATTCGCCCAGTGTTTAGGGCTGGGGCAGATGGCTATATTATTAAGGAAATGGATATCGATGAACTTACCAATTCTATTAGAGATGTCATTGAAGGTAAGCGGGTCGTTCATCCGGATATATTGAAGATTATAGATGAAGGTGGCGTTTTACCACATGAAAAAAATGTCTTATCACGTCGTGAGATGGAAGTGCTAAAGGAAATCGTCAACGGTTTGTCTAATAAAGAAATATCAGAGACATTATTTGTGAGTGAAAAGACTGTAAAAACACATGTGAGTCATATTCTGAATAAGTTGGAAGTCTCAGATAGAACACAAGCGGCAATTTATGCAATAAAATTTAATATTATCGAATTTTAGTTGCATAAATTTTAAAAAACTTTACTTTGTGTAAACGCTTAACCATGCATGTTTAAAAGACTTGTAAATATATATTAACAATAATTCTATAGACAAATCATCGTTATAGACAGTATACTTGAATACATATTCAGAGAATATAGATAAAGGGGGATATACACTTGAAGATTGGTAACAAATTAACAATTTATATTGTAATCGCTTTAATAGCAGGTATAGCTGTAGGTTCAATTTTCAATACCATGGTAGACCAAGGTTGGGTCTTATGGATTGATCAGTACATATTCAATGTACTTGGGCAATTATTCTTAAATCTAATATTTATGGTCGTTGTGCCTGTAGTATTCATTTCAATTACACTGGGTGTTGTTAGTGTAGGTGATCCTAAACTACTTGGAGCAATCGGTGTTAAAACGTTAATATTTTATTTAACTACAACTGCAATAGCAATTACGATTGCGATGGGAATTGCTTTAATTTTACAACCAGGGGAAGGTCAATCGAATTTACTTCAGTCTGATGAAGTGACAGAATATCGTGAGACAGAACTTGAAGGTGGAGATACTGAATTAGCGATGGAACAAACGTTTGACCAAACGCTAATCAATATTATTCCAGATAATATCTTTATGGCAATGGCAGAGCAAGATATGTTACAAATCATAGCTTTCGCGATTTTCATAGGTGTTGGTTTAATTGCTGTTAAGGAAAAAGCTAGTGGAATCGTTAAATTATTTGAACAAGCTAACGAAGTCATCATGTGGATTGTCTTAGCAATCATGAAATACTTCGCAGCACTTGGTGCTTTTGGTCTAGTAGCAACAGCATTTACTCATGCTGGTTTTGGTGCGATTCAACAGCTCGGAATGTATTTCTTATGTGTATTACTTGCCTTGTTTATTCACTTTGCAGTTGTCTATGGTTCTGCAGTAACTTTCTTAGCGAAGAAAAGCTTTGTTTGGTTCATTAAAAACTTTACTCCAGCTATGACTGTTGCCTTTAGTACTTCATCATCATCTGCTGTACTACCGGTTTCTTTAGAAACGGCTCAGAATAGACTGAAAGTCAGAAAGAGTATTTCCGCATTCGTTCAACCTTTAGGTGCAACGATTAATATGGATGGTACAGCCATAATGCAAGGGGTTGCGACAGTATTTATTGCACAATTGTCTGGTGTTGATTTAACAATCATGCAGATGGTAACAGTGGTAATTATCGCAACAATTGCAAGTATCGGTACAGCTGGTGTTCCTGGTGTAGGACTTGTAATGCTTGCCATGGTACTAACTGCTGTTGGACTTGATCCAGCTGCCATTGGTATCATCTTAGGGATTGATAGATTACTTGATATGACACGTACAACAGTGAACATCACAGGAGATGCGACAGTGGCTATGATCATTGACCATCAACAAGATGTTAAAGAAGGTAAGTTCATCAAGGGTAAACATAAATACGTCGACGGTGAAATCGTTGAAAAATAATTAGTTGTGGTGGGGCGTCTTCGGACGCCTCACTTTTTTGTATGTTATCAGATTATAACGATTTTATTTTAATCGATGATAATCTCGTTATAATAGTGAATAATTAGTGAATTCTTTCCCAAAGCTCTTTTAATTGTAATAATTATCATTTAAAATATTGAATAGACAAAAAGTGATATGATAGGTGGTTAATATAAGTTAATCGCAGTGAGATGAAGGGACGATCTAAATGGATAAGCAAGAATTCACACAAATTCTACAGTCGAAGTTCAAAATAGTTAGAACGGAGGCTGGTTACACCCAAGATGCTATGAGCCATACAATTGGATTATCCAAAAAGACACTAGTACAAATAGAAAAAGAACGCATCGTACCTAACTGGACGACGAGTGTGTCACTCTGTGCACTATTTAGAAATAGTGAAGTATTAACCAATACGTTCGGTGGAGATCCTTTAGAATTAGTACAAGTGTTATCCAGAGGTTCAGCAATTTACCCTAACTACAATAAAGGGAATATCTATTGGGAAACGTTAGAAACAAACAAAGGATACAAATTAGAATTCAACAAAACGAATTCAATTTACCGTGTAATTAGTGATAAGAACCAACCCCTACATGCTTCATATATCGAGAGAGAAATGAGAACGTATTTTGAGCGTGTAAGTAACAGATAATATACTTTATTATGAAGCCTAAAGACTAGATGATGTGTCCTTAGGCTTCTTTTTAATGCTTTTCCTTTAAATTGTATCTAAAGTTGTATATAGTTATTAAGGCGAATAAGAGGTGAAATTCAATGAATCCAATTTTACAAATTGCAATAATGATAATAACAGGGGCTTTAATAGGTGGTTTTACAAATACACTCGCAATTAAAATGTTATTTAGACCATATGAGGCAAAATATTTATTCGGTAAGAGACTGCCATTTACGCCGGGTGTCATTCCTTTACGACGTGACGAAGCATCGACGAAACTCGGTGAAATTGTTACTGGTCACTTATTAACACCAGAAGTTTTTAGGGATAAATTACAAAGCCCTGAAACGAATAATTTAATTATGCATTTCATCGATCGTCAGATTGAAACGATTGAACAAGAAAAGCTAACCCCATCATACTTTTTAGAACGTCTGTCTGATGGATTGACTGACAAGTTACTTCACTTTTTTAATGAAGAAATTAAATCGAAAGTACAAGTAGAAGGACAAAAACTATACCAAAGAGAAGTGGGTAGTTTGATTCCTGATGATGCGCTAGCGTCCTTAGATCAAAAAGTGGATCACCTTGCTTATGATATCAACAACAAGATCAGTAGCTATTTGTCGAGTGAAAAAGGTTATAAAGACATATTTACTATGGTAGATGAATTTATAGAGAATAGGGGACGAATAGCAAAAGGGCTTAAATACTTTATGACTAAAGAGGCTCTAGCTCTAAGAGTCCAAGATGAGCTACTTAAACTTATCAGTCAGGATAAGATGATTGATATAGAGAAAAAAGTGATTTTAGATGAGTATGAGAAATTTAAAAATAATCGCTTAGATGATGTAGTCTCAATCCAAGATAGGGACAAAATTCTCAATAGCATTGTTGAAGTCCTACAAGAAAAAATAGATATTAGGGAGATTTTAAATACACCAATTGTCAACTTTAATCCTGAATTGTTTGAACGCTTTAAGGAAAAGGGTAAATACAAATTGAAAGACGACTTCATTGCCTATTCATCTAAAAATATGACGAAGATCATCAACAAGCTTCAGCTTGCTGACGTGATTAAGAAACAAATTGATAGCTTTGAGTTAAGTAAACTTGAGTCATTAGTGATGGATGTAGCAAATAAGGAATTTAAAATGATTATGCTACTGGGTTATTTACTCGGGGGTATTGTCGGATTGTTCCAAGGCATGTTAGTATTGTTTTTCTAATTGCATAATTTGTGTTAATGTAAAATTATCAAACTAAAAGGAGCTTTTTTTCAAATGACTAATGTATATGATCAGGCGAACGCACTAGAGAGTGCTTTACGTCAATCAGAAGAATTCCAACAAATGCAGGAACTTTATTCTAAAGTAAACGAGAATGAAGAATCTAAAAAACTTTTTGATGAGTTTAGAGAATTACAAATGACTCTACAACAAAAACAAATGCAAGGTGAAGAACTTCTTGAAGAAGACATTCAAAAAGCTCAGAGCTCAGCTCAAGAAATTGAGAACGATGAAAACATTAAAGGTTTAATGGAAGCAGAACAAAAAATGAGTCAGCTTATCCAAGACTTAAACCGTGTAATTATGAAACCTATTGAAGAGTTGTACGAAATCAACAATCAATAAATTAATTATAAATGAGAGGCCTTACGGCCTCTCATTTTTGTTATAATGTTGGAGAACAGATTTTTCGCCTAAGAAAGGATGAATCCAGTGGTAAAATTTATCCATGCAGCTGATCTGCATTTAGATAGTCCATTTAAATCACGGACAAAAATGCCCGCTAGTATACTAGAAATACTCATGGAAAGCACATATAAAAGTGTCACGCGTATGGTTGATTTTGCAATCTCAGAACGCGTTGATTTTATACTTATTTCAGGAGACGTTTTTGATCAGTCTAATCGTTCTTTAAAATCGGAAATATTCTTAAAAAATCAATTTAATAGATTGAAAGATAAGGGAATATTTGTCTATATGATTCACGGAAACCATGATCCATTATCTTCAGGTTTTAAAACAAACTGGCCGGAAAATGTTGCGGTCTTTAAAGAGAATGTTGAAACGTATGAAATGATGAGTAATAAGGGTGAACGTGTTTACTTACATGGGTTCTCTTATCTGTTGGATGAGTCTTATGAGAATAAGTTAGATGAGTATCCAACGAATACAGATAATAGAGGAATTCATATTGGACTCTTACACGGTACTTATGCGAAGACCGACAATGATGTTAAACGTTATACAGAGTTTAATTTAGAAGCTTTAAATAATAAACTTTATCACTACTGGGCACTTGGTCACATTCATGTACGTCAACAGTTATCAGATCTGCCACTGATTCACTATTCGGGTAATATCCAAGGTCGTCATAAAAATGAAACAGGCGAAAAGGGATTTTTACTAGTTCAAGGTGATGACGTTCGTTTATCGACTGAATTTGTACCTGTACAAGAAGTTGTCTTTAATAATTTTGAACTTAAGGTAGATACACTAAAAAAAGAGAAACTCTATCAAAAAATTGTTGAGTTTAAACAAGGGTTAAGAGAAAAAAATAAATATATTATCAATCTCACACTCAATTATGATGGGGAAGAAGAAATGTCATTAATGGACTTCAATGAACTTATTGAACTGCTCCAAGAAGACGAAGTCAATATTGATCAGTTTGTGTGGATTGATAACATTGAGGTCACTTATAATAATGCTGAGCAAATTGCTTTATTAAATGACATTAAGAAAAGTTATTCAAATAACGAAGAACTCTTTAGAGAAGCAGTAAATACGATGTATATGGATCCTAATATTAATCGATATCTTCCACCAATTGGTGAGATTTCTCAAGATGAACTGCTTAAAATGGGTGAAGATCGCCTGAAAATGTTAATGAGGAAGTAGTGAGCATATGAAAATACTTTCGGTAAATATATATGGATACGGAAAATTAATAAAGCAAGAATACAATACAAACCAGGATTTTCTTCAAGTATTCGGTGAGAATGAAGCGGGTAAGTCTACGATGATGTCCTTTATTCATTCAGTGCTTTTTGGTTTCCCTACTAAAAAAGAACAAGAACCCCGTCGTGAGCCACGCATGCATAATTTATATGGTGGGAAACTGACGGTTCAGTTTAACGATGAGGAAGAACCTGTTGAAATAGAACGTCTTAAAGGTAAAGTTCAAGGCGACGTCAAAGTGTATTTTAAGGACGGCACGATGAGAGGTGAGGAGTGGTTAGCTAAAAAGCTCAACTACATCGATAAGAGAACCTATCGCTCAATCTTCTCCTTTGATGTTCTAGGGTTACAAGATATTCATAAAAATATGACTGAGGATAAACTTCAAGAATATCTTTTAAGAGCAGGTGCACTAGGTTCTCATGAATATGATGAGATGCTTGGCGCTATCGATAAAGAACTCAAAACACTCTATAAGCGTAACGGTATTAATCCTACTATCAATGTAGAATTAGAACACTTAAAGGAACTTAACGAAAAAATCCGTTCTGTTGAAAAGCAGGAGGATCGCTATAAATATTTAGTCGGAGAACAAGTTAAGACGCTTGAAAACTTAAATGCTAAAAAACATGCACTAAATCAATTGGATATGGTACGTAAACAGAAGATGAAAGAAGTTATGTACCATAAAGATATTAAAGATTGGAAGCAGTTAGAAAGTAAATTAGATATAGAGCCGGTAAACTTCCCTGAACGCGGAATTGAGCGATACGAGTCTCTGAGAAATCATATTAAGCAATCTGCAAGGGATATTGGTTTACGTCAGGAAAAACTTAAAACTTTAATCGATGAAATTCAACATGTAGAATTACCAGATAAGTCGGTAATGGAATATTTAGACCGATTACAAAAAGAAGAGCCTGAAATCAGACAACAAAACTTAGAAGTTGTCCGACTATCCAATTCAATTTCTAATTTAGAAGACAGTATCCTGAATAATCAAAGGGATATTGGCTGGCAAGAAGAGCACTTAGATGTGGATGATTCTAATATTGTCAGAGAAACCGTACAATCACTCTTATCTAAATATGACGAGATCATGCTGGAAGAACAGTATTTGATCCGAGAAATTGATCATTTAAATGGTGATATCAAACAATTGGATGCTGAAATTGAAGCGTCTGAGTCAATCCAAATAGATGATCAGAGAATGGCAAAAAAACGCGAGTTATTAGATAAGGAATTTGAACTCGTTGAGAAAAAACGCATGTATCAACTGATAGAAAAAGATTACGAGCGTGAAAAACGAGAAAGAGACCGCGTAAAAAATTGGCAGGCAGCTTTAATAATTGCTATCAGCTTAGTCGCAATTATTATCGGTGTTACTTTTATTATTAATGATAGTTATTTATATGGCGGTCTGAGTTTAGCTATAGGTGCAGCTGCCTTATTTATACTGGTTATCACAAACAATCGGGAACAGGATACCTTGAAAACAGATTACCAAGATGAGGTAATGAACCTGCAACAAGAAATTGAATCACTTAAGCAAAATTACGATATTGCCTTTGATATTGAGGAGGCTAAAGATTTAAGACAAGAACTAAAATCGTTACGTGCAAAACGTAGTTCTTTTGAAGTGAAACTTGGTGACTTAAATGAGACATTATCCGTCAATGAAGCAAATCAAGATCATCTAAATACTCAACTTTTAAGTGTTAAAAATGACTTGAAAGTAAACCCAGATATCGAAGCGAAATATATCGTTGATGCGATATTTACAATTAGAGATATTAAACAAAAACGCCGTCAAATAGATAAGGAAAAAAGCCAACTAAATGATATAAACAATGCACTCAATGATTTTGATCAAAGGGTGAGCGAAGAAGTCAGTAATTTAGGCATTCATTATTCTAAAAATGCTGTTTTCCATGAAGCAAATCAACTGGCGAACAAGTTAAGTGCAGATGAATCTAAATATTATCGTTTACGAGAACAGGCAGACTTACTTGAGAATGAAATTTCGGTCCTAGAAGAACGCAATCGTACGTCTCAAAGAGAGCTCAATGAACTCTTAGATTATGTTGAAGCGGATGACGAAGAAGAGTATTATTACTATGCTAGGAAGCATGAAGAATATACAGCTGATGTAAATCGCTTTAAGGTGCTTAGTGAAAAACTTGACGAAGAGCACTTTGACTACGATCTTAGAAATGACTTATCTAATCGACTCTTGGCTGATCTTAAAAATGATGAAGATGAAATTAATCAGCAGATAGATGTTGTCTCTGAACAAATCCGAAGTGAACAACAAACATTAGTTGAATTAAATAATGAAATTAAAGTCCTTGAAAGTGATGGTAAACTCAGTGAACTAAATCATTTATATGGTATGCAAGAAAGTGTAGTACAAAGCCTTTCTGAAGAGTTTATGTCACTGACGTATATTAAGATTTTAATTGAAACTCATATCAAAGCAATTAAAGATGAACGTCTACCAATCGTTATCGAAGAAGCGAGAGAGACATTTGAGTTTGTAACCAAGGGTCGTTACATCAATGTGATTTACAATGAAGAAGGTATCTTCGTAAAACATAAAAATGGACAGATATTCCATCCATTGGAACTGTCACAGTCAACTAAAGAGATGCTTTATATCAGCTTGAGACTTAGTCTTATTAGAGCCTTGAAGGGCTACTATCAATTGCCAATTATTATTGATGATGCATTCGTACATTTCGATAGTGAGAGAACGAAGACGATATTAGATTACTTCAGAACAAAAACGAATGATCAAGTGCTTTACTTCACTTGTAATTTAAATACAAGTATTCCGTCAGCACAGACGATTCGACTAAAGGAAAAAAATAAGTAGGAGGATCAAGAATGAATAATATATCATCGTTAAAAGCTGGCGACTCAGTAGATACATTCTTTTTAATTAAAAGAGCCCAGCAAGGTGTAACGACACAAGGTAAACCGTACATGACGATTATTCTCCAAGACAGAACAGGTGAAGTGGAAGCTAAACACTGGAATGTTACACCAGATGAGATTGAAGTATTATTACCTGAAACTTTGATTAAAGTTAAAGGAGATATTATCGATTATAGAGGGAAAAAGCAGATGAAAATTGCAAATTTCCGACTAGCAACACCAGAAGATGGACTTCAACCTAAAGATTTCGTTGAAAAAGCACCTATCGATGGTGATGAACTATACGATAAAATCTTAGACTACTGTTTGAAAATAGAAAATGGTAGTCTACAGAGAATTACACGTCAGTTATTAACGAAGTATAGGAAAGAATTCTCTGTATTCCCGGCAGCTATGAGCAATCATCACGATTTCGTATCCGGCTTAGCTTACCATGTTTACTACATGCTGAGAGTCGCTGATTCATTGTGTGATATATACCCAACACTAAACCGAAGCCTATTGTTCTCAGGTATTATTTTACATGATATTGGCAAGGTTAAAGAATTGTCTGGACCAATTGGAACAACGTATACTAATGAAGGTAATTTAATTGGTCATATTGTCATAGCTGTTGAAGAAATAAATAAAATTGCAGAACAGCTCAATATTGAGGGTGAAGAAGTGATGTTATTAAAACATTTAATCCTGAGCCATCACGGCAAACTAGAATACGGTTCACCTAAGATGCCAATGATTAAAGAAGCAGAAATTCTTCATTTCATTGATAATATTGATGCGAGAATTATGATGATGGATAAGCATATCAATAAAGCTGATAAAGGTAGCTTTACAGATAGAATCTTCCCATTAGAATCACGTAACTTCTATAATCCAGAGAGCTTTTAAAATATAATTAACGAAAATTAAAAAAAATGTTAGTCAATCAGAGAGATTGACTAACATCTTTTTATCTATTCAGCGTCCTCAGAAGACTCACTATCTTCGCCTGATTCAGCATTTTCACCGGACTCACTTTCACTTCCTTCTTCATTTTCTTTACTAGGTTCTCCAGTATTTTCTTCTTCCGCTGCTGGATCTTCAGTTTGAGCGTTTTCCAGTGCTTCATTCGCATTTAAGAATGTATCTTCAATATATGTTTGAATTTCTTCATTTTCAAACTCTACTTCATATTCTTCTAGAAGATCTTCATATGCTTTTAATGCTTGTTGTGGATCTTCTTGAATGCTCTGGTTAACAAGTTGCGCCTTAATTGTGTTTAATTCTTCTTTTGGTGTATCTTCCAGTGTGGCATCTTCACGAAGTATAATGTGGTAACCAAACTGTGATTCGACCGGTTCTGAAATCTCACCAGCTTCTAAATCAAATAGGGCAGTTTCAAATTCTTCAACCATTTGTCCTTCTGGTACATAACCAAGGTCACCACCATTTTGTGCACTGCCTGTATCATCTGAGTTTTCTTGAGCAAGCTCTTTGAAATCAGCACCTTCATCTAATTGAGCTTTCAGGTCATCTGCTTTTTGTTTTGCTTCTTCTTTAGTTAAAGTTTCTTCCGCGTTTTCTTCACCTTCTGCGGGTGCTTCGCCTTCTTCACCGAATGAAACGAGAATGTGAGATGCTTTTCTGACATTTTCAAATGCTTCTTCATCAGTGATTTCTAAGTAATCAGCAAAGTATAAATCGTTGTAGGCGTTAGAAATACGTTGTTGTTTATAAGAATCTACTGTCATCCCTGGTTGAGATTGTTGTAACATCATGGAAAAGTTCTCTTCTCCACCGTATTGTTCAATTTCTTCTTCTACCTGACTCGTTAATTCTTCTCTATCAATTTCTTCTGAGTACTTATCAGAAAGGATTTGGTCTAATACTAATTGGAAAGTCTGATTTGCGACTTGATTCGTACCAATTTGGTTTAATACATCGTCTGTAGTAATATCACCAGCTTTACTTGAAGCTAGAACATCTCCGTATTCAACTTCACCCTGGTCTGTATTTTCTTCAGATTCATTACTTTCACTGCTATCATTACTACAAGCAGCTAGACTGACCAAGCCAATCCCTAAAATAAAAGGTGCTAATTTCTTCTTCATCTCAAATTCTCCTCCTAGTTGCATATACAAGAAATAATATAACACACAAAAAAGGCAGCATACAAACGTAAGCTGCCTGATGTTTAAATAGTCTGTTATTTTTCTTCAGTTTCAGATTGATCTTTCTTACTTGGTGGGCCTTCTAAAGCACCATCTACACGGTTTTGAACATTTTCAATATTAGTCTGTAAACGTTCAATATTAGGGTTGATGTCTGCTTGGAAATTAGAAATCATCGTTTTGACTTCATCTCCAAGTGTTGAGAAAACCTCACTTGATTCACGTTTTGTTTTAAGGAAGGCATTTTTGATTTCATCACCTTCGATTTTTAACTGATTAAGACCTGACTGTAAATCATTAGAGCCAGATGCTAATGAATTTTGTAAAGCTTTACCGGACTTAGGAGCGTTTAAGAATGCAATAAGTAAACCTCCAGTTAATCCAACAGTAAAGCCGACTCCGATATTTTTAAGTTTCATATTATACACCTCTCATTGTTAATTACTTACCCAGTCTCAGCGATAGTTATGCATTTAATGAATTTTTAATTGCTTCTGCTACTTCACTACGAACATCGGTTGTGTTCTCTTCTTCTGGTAGGTCGACCCACTTATAGCCAAAACCATCATGTGTTTCTTTATATCTAGGAATGATATGGAAGTGTAGATGGAAGACTGATTGTGATGCATAAGCACCATTGTTTTGAGCAACGTTAAGTCCGTCAGGGTTAAACGCCTCTTTGACTGCATTAGCCACTTTTGTAACAACCTTGATTACTTTTGCACCTGTTTCATCATCTAGGTCGTAAATATTTTCTATTACTTTTTTAGGTACGACAAGTGTGTGCCCCTTAGCAACTGGAAAGGCATCCATAAATGCAATGACATCATCGTCTTCATAAATAATATTTGCTGGTATTTCTCTGTCGATAATTTTTTCAAAAATAGTCTTAGTCATCTCAATATCCTCCATAGCTCTCTTTATGATATAGTTTTACTTAAATATCAGTATACAAATAATTAGAACGATTTAAAAGGAAGTCAAACAATGGTCTTAAATATAAAAAATCTAACAGGTGGTTATTCAAAGGAACCTGTCATTCATGATATATCATTAGATATAAAACGTGGGGAAATCATTGGTCTCATTGGTTTAAATGGTGCCGGTAAAAGTACCACAATTAAACATATCTTAGGTCTATTAAGACCGCATTCCGGATCAATAAAGGTCATGGAACACCGACTAGAAGAAGATGTAGAGGCTTACCGGAGACATCTAGGTTATATTCCAGAAACTCCAATACTCTACGAAGAGTTAACACTTAAAGAGCACATCAATATGACAGCGATGGCTTATGGCCTTACACCTGAACAAGTTGAAGAAAGAAAGGGTCCGCTCTTAAAAAGATTTAGGCTAGATGATAAGGAAGATACATTCCCTAGTCATTTCTCTAAAGGGATGAAACAAAAAGTTATGCTCATCTGTGCTTTCATTGCTGAACCAGATTTATATATTATAGATGAGCCATTCTTAGGGCTAGACCCATTAGGAATTGAATCACTTATTGAACTCATGATTTCTGAAAGAGAAGAAAACCGATCGATTTTAATGAGTACACATATTTTATCGACAGCTGAACGATACTGTGATCGATATATCATAATAGATAAAGGTCGTAAAATTGCCGATGGTAATCTAGAGGAGTTAAGAGCGTTAACTCAATTGCCGAACGGCACGCTTGACGATGTCTATATCAAACTCACTGGTGGTAATCACCATGAGTAAAGCGTTATTTGAAGGACGAATGACCGAAGATATCAAATTAAGGAGCTATTATGGAAAGTTTATATTTAACAGTCACTTTTTAGTATTTTTAATGATTGCTGCAGGTGTCATATTATATACCTTACTCGGCTTGAGAGAAACTTTAAGTCCAGGGATACACATTGATTTAATCTGTGCGATTGTACTTTCCATTTTTATAAACCCAAAATATAGAAGTTTATTAAAAGAAGCAGACATGTTGTTCTTACCACCTTATGAAAAGCATATGACTGCCTATTTTAAACGGGCAGATATTTACAGTTTGTCACTCGGTATTGTTCCGCCAATTGCAGTGTCTATTGCAGTAATGATTCTCTTAACAATTGGTCATGACCTAAGTCATATTATCCTCTTTTTCTTAGTTGCATTGATCTTGTACTTCAATACGTTTTCGATTAAAAAATTAGCAGTTAATACTGAGTTGAAAAAGTGGATGGTAAATTTAAGTTTATTCGCATTAAACTTTGTTAGCTTATTTTTAATTCAACAGCATTCATTGTTCATTATTTTAGCACTCGCTATCGTTGCCCTTAGTCAAGTCAGTGTGAGAAAAATACGTTTTAAGACCTTATCATGGTTGAATTATACAGTCTATGAACAAGAGGAGTCACACGCTTATTTCCAAGTGGTCAGCATGTTTACGAATGTAAAACAAATTGATAAGAGCTTTAAACGACGCGCATATTTGGATGTATTGTTACCAGATATGAAGGGTGAAAAGTTCAATAAGAAAAATATGTATGAGTACCTATTTTACCGTTCTTTTCTAAGAGATCATGATCTACCTATGATTGTGCTTAGAATTATCATCTTATTTTTTATCATTATGTTTTGGATTTCAAACTTTTATATTTCACTCGTATTTTCACTGTTCGGCATTTATATTATCGTCTTGCAGATGTCTCAAATTTATACGAATCAAGCTTATCTTTTATGGCCAAAAATATGGCCAGTAAATCGTTCATACATTCAAGATAGTTACATTAGGTATTCTCATAAAATTGTTCTACTGATATCTTTAATCTTCACATTAATGTTTATTATTGTAGAACCTGAGTATTTTTATATAGGACTATTATTCCCTTTATGGGGTTATGTGTTGAACAAATTCTTATCAAAATCAATTTACAAAAAAGAAGAAGAACTGAGTGATTAATCACTCAGTTCTTCTTCTTTTTCTTCGTCTGTGAAGATATTTTCATTAATTGTATAGTAGGTTTTAGATGATAAGAAATCTCCAAAGAGCGACTCTTCTGTACGGAATTTTTTAAGTGCCTCTGTTGTTAGGTATTGTTCGTGAACATCCGTATATTTAAAGTCATCGTAAATAGATAAGTCTGCCCATTTAATTAGTATCATATAAGTTTCTTTTTTCTCATTGACTCCAACACGATATGCAAGCACGCCATTTATGTCAGCTAATGCTTTCGCTAAATCTAAAACATGTGCACGGAGTGAGTGGAATCCATCTCCTGCAGAAGGGATATAATACATTGTCATCGGTCCATCTGCATCGAGATCACCCATATTTTCAAAAATCTCATATGTCATTTTAGTGGAGAATACTGAGTCTTCATTATTATCTTCATAGTACAAAATAGCATCAGTACCTCTTGAGCTAATGGATGTTTGGTCATATTTCTCATGAAGAGATGTTAAATAATCTAATGTGCCTGTTGTTAAATGCAAATACAATTTCTTCACCTCATAAAGTCTTATTAATTTTTATATACCTGCTCAATAGTGACTTTAAACATAGTCACAAATAGAACGAATTTTTGACAACTTCGAGCTAAATAATAATAGTTCTAATGAATGTGATAAAATACTATAGTGTATAAAAAAATATTAATAGGGGGAAACACTGTGTTTAATGATACTATCATTCGGGCAGCGCGCGGCGAGAAAACAGAGCATACGCCGGTTTGGTTTATGAGACAGGTTGGGCGTTCACAGCCAGAATATAATAAAGTGAAAGAGAAGTATTCACTGATTGAAATTACTAAACAACCTGAACTCACTGCCTATCTGACTGCGACACCAGTAGACAACTATAATGTTGATGCTGCGGTACTTTATAAGGACATCATCACGCCACTTGCACCAATTGGAATTGATGTGGATATTAAAGCTGGTATTGGTCCAGTAATAGAGAATCCGATTCGAACAATTCAAGATGTAGAAAAACTAGGAGAGCTAGACCCCTTTAAAGACTTAGATTATGTATATAAGGCGATCCAAATTCTAACTCAAGAAAAGTTAAATGTCCCTTTAATTGGCTTCTGCGGTGCACCGTTTACTGTAGCGAGCTATATGATTGAGGGCGGTCCATCAAAAAATTATCACAAAACTAAAACAATGATGTATACACAGCCAGAGCTGTGGTTTAAATTGATGGATAAGCTAGTTGAAACAAGCATTACTTACTTAACAGCACAGATTAAAGCAGGTGCTGGCATTATTCAGATATTTGATTCATGGGGTGGTGCCCTTAATAAAGCTGACTATAACTACTATCTTGCACCGGGTATGAAACGTATTATTAAGGCAGTAAAAGCACAAAATGTGCCAGTTATCATTTTTGGAGTCGGTGCAAGTCACCTAGCTACAGAATGGGACAAATTAGGTAGTGACGTGCTTGGACTCGACTGGAGAATGTCAATTACTGAAGCACGTGAACTTGGAATTACTAAAGCTTTACAAGGAAACTTAGATCCAGCGATTCTCTTATCCGACTGGAATATTATTGAAGAACGTGCCAAGAAAATTGTTGAAGAAGGGCAAAGAACAGGGCACATCTTCAACCTTGGACATGGGGTATTCCCAGAAGTGAATCCAGAAGTACTAAAACGTTTAACTGAACTAGTACACACATTTAGTAAAGGACTGTGATTTTAAAATGAGTGAAAAAAAAGCATTATTAGTTATGGCGTACGGAACGCCTTACAAAGAATCGGATATTGAACCATACTATACGCATATTAGACATGGTAGAAAACCAAGTGAAGAAGCTTTACAAGACTTAAAGGATCGCTATGAAGCAATCGGTGGTATTTCTCCTTTAGCAGATACAACAGAACGCCAAGCAAATGCATTAGTAGAAGTACTGAACAAACAAAGTGATGATGAGTACGAGCTGTTTATTGGCTTAAAACATATTCATCCTTTCATTGAAGATAGTGTAAAAGAAATTAGTGAACGTGGAATTAAAGAAATTCATACGGTTGTTTTAGCACCGCATTATTCTAATTTCTCAGTCGGTTCTTATAATAAACGTGCCAAAGAAGAAGCTGAAAAATATGGTATGACGGTTAAATCTGTCGAATCATTTTACGAGCAAACACCATTTATAGATTTCTGGGTGGATGCTTTAGAAGGTACGTTTAAAGAAATTCCTGAAGAAGAACAGAGTAAAACTGCAATTGTTGTGAGTGCACACAGTTTACCTGAGAAAATTAAAGAACATAATGATCCGTATCCAGACCAATTAGTAGAGACTAAGAACTTATTAAAAGCACGATTTAATAAAGGTCATTACTTTGTAGGTTGGCAGTCTGAAGGGAACACGCCTGATCCTTGGTTAGGGCCAGATGTTCAAGACCTTACTCGTGAATTACACAAAGAACATGGATTCGAACATTTTGTTTATTTACCACTCGGTTTTGTATGTGAACATTTAGAAGTACTTTATGATAATGACTATGAATGTAAGGTCGTAACTGATGAAATCGGTGCAACTTACCATAGACCGACAATGCCGAATACAGATGAACGCTTTATTCAAGCGATGGTAAACAAACTCGTTAAACTTTAATTTAGATAGTCAGGATGTGTAATAATGAAAAAAGTTGCCATAATCGGTGCAGGTATAACAGGCCTCTCTGCAATGTATTATCTTTTAGAAGAAAGTAATGATTGTCAGGTAGAGTTATATGAGGCGTCGAATCGAGCGGGTGGTAAAGTCAATACACATATAAAAGATGGCTACACAATTGAATTAGGACCAGAGTCTTACCTGGCTAGAAAAACAGTAATGACTGAACTAGCAGAGAAACTAGGGCTTCATACGACATTAGTAAGGAATCAGACAGGTCAAGCATATATCTATGCTAAAAATCAATTGTACCCTGTACCTAAGGGAACTATGTTAGGTGTTCCTTTAGAATTTAAATCTTTACTTGATACGGACTTAGTTTCTTGGCCGGGTAAATTAAGAGCGACGATGGATTACTTTAAAACCGCCTTACCTTTATATAAAGATATTTCTGTTGGTGAATTCTTCAGAGCTCGGCTTGGGAATGAAGTTTTAGAAAATATGATTGAGCCACTCTTATCTGGTGTTTACAGTACTGACATTGATCAATTGAGTTTAATGTCGACTTATCCAAATTTTAAAAAGACTGAATCGTATTACGGTAGTTTGATGAAGGGGCTTAATTTAGAGCGAAGAAATAAACCACAAGCACCGAAAACGAAAGTCGGGCAATTCTTGCAGTTTTCAGGTGGCTTACAGTCCTTTATCGACCGCATGGTAGAAGTAAACGAGGAACAGGGCGGTAAAATTCATTTCAATAGTGATGTTGAGGCAATCACTAAAAATGATCATGGCTATACCTTGACTGTTAACGGTGAAACAAGTGATTATGATGAAGTCATCGTTACAACACCGCACTTCCAGTATAAGCGATGGTTTGATGATAAGGAATTTGAGTACTTTAATCACATGCCGGCAACGAGTGTTGCAACTGTAGTCATGGCCTTCGATGAATCTCAAGTTCAAAATGCTATTGACGGTACAGGCTTCGTTATCAGTCGTAACATGGACACTGTAATTACTGCTTGTACTTGGACGAATAAAAAATGGGCACATTCCACACCTAAAGGTAAGGCTTTATTAAGAGCTTATGTTGGACGACCAGGTGACTACATTGTTCATGAACGCTCGGATGCAGATATTGCTAGATTGGCTAGAGAAGATCTAGATAAGATTATGGATATAAAAGGTGAAGCGGAGTTTGAAATAGTGACGCGGATGCCATATTCCATGCCAAACTATATTGTTGGCCATAGGCGAATGATCGATGATATACAGTCTTATGTTAGTCAAACCTATCCAGGTTTACATTTAATCGGTGCTTCCCACTATGCAGTAGGGCTACCGGATTGTGTTCAGACTGCTAAAGATACTGCAGAGAAAATAATGAAAAAGTAATGTGATTTTATGGCCTGTTTCTATTATAATTAGTAACAGGTCATTTATTTTAAACAGGGGGAAATACAAATGAAATTTATTTCAAATAATGACATCACAGATCCTATGATTAACCTGGCAATGGAGGAGTACATTTTAAGAGAAATTCCAACAGATGATTCTTATTTTCTTTTTTACGTGAACCAACCTTCTATTATCATTGGTAAAAATCAAAATACCATAGAAGAAATTAATGTACCTTATATAGAGGAACATGGTATCAAAGTTGTCCGTAGAGTTTCAGGTGGTGGGGCAGTATACCATGATGAAGGTAACTTGAATTTTAGTTTTATTACTGAGGATGATGGAGATAGTTTCCATAACTTTAAGAAGTTCACCCAGCCGATTGTAGATGCTTTAAATGATATGGGTGTTAAAGCTGAATTATCTGGTCGTAATGATATAGAAATTGAAGGTGGCAAAAAGGTATCAGGGAATGCGATGTTCACACAAAAAGGTCGTATGTTCTCACATGGTACTTTGATGCTTGAGAGTGATATTTCAGAGGTACAAAATGCCTTGAAAGTAAACCCTAAAAAGATTCAGTCTAAGGGCGTAAAATCTGTTAGCGCTAGAGTAGGGAATATCAATGATTACTTAGAAGAGAAAATCGATATTGAAGAATTTAAGAAGAGAATTTTATCGAACATATTTGGTGGCTTAGAAAATGTTGAAGAATATAAGCTAACAGATGAAGACTGGGAAAAAATTAATAAATTGTCCAAAGAGAAATATCAAACTTGGGAATGGAACTATGGTAAAAACCCTAAGTATAATTATGATAATTCTCATAAGTACGACGCTGGATTATTAGATGTACGTTTAGAGGTAAATGGTGGACGTATTGAGCATGCCAAAATCTTTGGAGACTTCTTTGGTGTAGGGGAAGTCATCGATATTGAAAATCGATTAATTGGTGTTGAACATAATAGAGCAGCAATTGATCAGGCCTTGTCTGATATTGATATCAGTCATTATTTAGGACGTATTACTAGAGATGAATTTTTAGACTTAGTTTCTTAAAAGTATTTAGTACTGTAGAGTGGGAATATATATGATAAAAGCACCAAATTCTCATTAGAGAATTTGGTGCTTATTTATGTAAATTCTATAGTTGTTTCATTAAAGTTGTATACTTATTAAATTTTTCTTCGTCTTTTTCTATAAGTGATTCTTCGATTTTACGGGAATATAAGTCGTAATTAAAACGGTACATTGATTCTTGTAAAACCAAGTCTGCTGATAAATCATTTATAGTATTAAGAAAGCCTCTTAATTGATTGGCTGGATATACAGGTCTCCCCATAATTGATAACCCCTCTCGATTACTAACTTAATTAAAGTATACACACCATTCTCAATTAGGTCAATGATAATGAGAATCGTAAAAGCAAATTTTCTGACAAGTATGTGATAAGTTAATATAACAGTATTTAATAATAGTTAACAAAATTTAAAATATATGTTATATTATTTTTAAGTAAATAATTTGGAGGTCCCATGACAAGACAACACTACACTATAAATGATAACACTATGTATGTAGTTGCGAAGGAAGATGGCCGTTATGTTGAAAGTACAATCTGTGAGCTATATGGTGATCCTATTAAATGTCTTAGAAGTCCAAATAAAGTGATTGAATATAACTGTAAACTCCATTCTCAAAGCTATTCAGCTAGAAAAGAGTTGTCTAGAAGTTTGACTGAGATCAGGTCTAAGCACCCGATAATTATCGATTTATTTGCATCATATATTTATTTTTGTACACATTCAGATAGGGTGCAGTCTAACAGTTGGTTCAATTTAAAGTACATACAAAATTATTATCCCTATAGAGGACAAACCTTAGTCAAGTTTGAAAATAATGAGGAATTAGTAGTGGATATTTCATATGCTTCTTATAATAAGCAATATTTAAATGCAGTGAAATTATATTATAAATTCAATCTTGAGAAGGAGAAATATTATAAGAAAAATCAAAAGCGTGATGCATCGTTATATAGACATCAATCAAAAGAAGAAGATGATATGTTATATATTAATGAAGCTGCCAAGGCAACTTATATCAAATTGATGAGAAGCATAGATGAAATTAATACAATTAATTGAGTTTGAAGTTATAGTTAATACATTCAACAAAATTGTAAACTTTTCTTATTTAATATTAATTTATTGTTGATATTGTTTAGCTGAGTTGTTATAATAAATATTGTTCGTTTGAAAGATACATAATATTCCACAGTAGCTCAGTGGTAGAGCTATCGGCTGTTAACCGATCGGTCGTAGGTTCGAGTCCTACCTGTGGAGCCATTATGGAGATGTACTCAAGTGGCTGAAGAGGCGCCCCTGCTAAGGGTGTAGGTCGCGAAAGCGGCGCGAGAGTTCAAATCTCTCCATCTCCGTTCATTAAATACTTAAACCCCGTTAAATCATCGTTAAACGTTGATATGACGGGGTTTTGTTATATTTACATGAATGATTAGAAGTGATTAAAGATGAGTAGAGTAGTCAACAAATTGACAACATTGTCGTTGACAAGCAGGTTCTGACAATCGCCTGTCAACTTATGTCGTTTGGCATCGTGTTTAATATGTTTAAAGCATTACTTTCATCATTCTCATACGTTTCTTCAAAAATATGATTGTACACATCTAATGTAATTCGAATACTTTTGTGTCCTAATCGTTTACTAATGTAATGAATAGATACTCCATGATTGTAAAGATAACTACAATGAGTATGTCTTAGTGCATTTATTGTAATCTCTTTATCGATGCCAAGATACTCCCTTGCACGACTGAACATATCATTCGCAGTCCTGTATGCAATATTAAAGATATATTCTTGCTGATCTAATTCCAGTGCTTCTATCTCATGTTTAATATGTGCCATATCATTGCTTGCCAGTGTAATAGTCCTTGGTGATGCTTCAGTCTTTGTACCATTTAAAAATAGTTTGTTGTTCTCAAAGTCGAAGTATTCATATTTAATGGTGTTGACTTCACTAAAGCGACCACCTGTCACGTGTGAGATGAACAATAGCAATGCACTTTTCGCACGTTTATTCCTAAAGTATTCTTTAGTATCTACATATTGTTGCAGTTGCATATACTTATATTCTTCTTTTTTGGGTGCTACTGTACCCCAAATCTTCGCTCTATACGTTGGATTACGTGGAATCAGTCCATTGTAGACCGCATCTTCTAGACATGCTCTTACTTGTTGGTGCATCTTCAACACACTATTCTTAGTCAAACCTTCTGCGTAGTGATTGATAAATGACTGGTACTGATCTTGGTCTAAATCCTTTAGCCGCATATTTGGTGGAAAGTAATCTTCCATTTTCTTTAACGTACTGATAAAACGGTTGTATGATTTATCTGATACGATATTCAGCTTATATGTGTCTACCCAACGCTCATAGTAATCAAATAGAGATTCATTTGAGCTACTATCTACACCATGAGCTACATCAGTTATTATTTTCTGTATACGTGCTTGTGCTTCCTTCTTAGTCGCAAAACCTTGTTTTCTATACCGTTTGCCTTGATAACTAAAATTGTATCCCCACTTACCATTTACCTTCTTAGGTTCCATTGTATCCCTCCTAAAACTGTATTCCAGACACTTTAGAATGATTTACGAGCATATCTATCCTTTTAAGTGCAACGTCCTCACAAACGCCAAAATACGCCATTAAATCCGTTGCCTGATAGAGTCTGTTTTTGGTGATTAACTTTTCTGGCATCTGTAAGAGTAGTCCAAACTTTTCGGCTTCTGCTTCTTGATATTCGTTGTAGGCTTTCGGCATATTGTGTTGATGTGTGGCATGTAAAAACATGTGTCCTGCTTCGTGGCAGAACGCTTTGAACATCTCATGCTTTTTATCAAATTTAAGTCCGATAATATCGACACCTGACTTCTGTACATAAAAGTTGGATTGGTGGTTGTAGAGTATGTGTACATCAAACATGTATGCTAGGTGTTCTATATTTAAATCATGTACATCTAATATGGATAAATCCACGATGTCATTTACTTTCTGTTCGATTCTCATGTCAAAACCCCTTTATTTTAGAACGTATGTTCGGTTTAAAGTTTAAAAAATTACTGACCACATATGGATACTAGTGGTCAGCTAGTGTGCTATTATGAAATTATAGGATGCTGGGCGCTCGTGGATAGGTTATTGTTTTTCTACTCACTATCTATGCGTTGCACTTTCTGATTACTTTTATGAAATTCATCAGCTTAGCTCAAGGTTGCCATATCAATATGACTTAGGTTTCCCTTGAATTCACCCAGTACTCAGCTTATTATTACTAATAAGCAGGGCATTTATTACCATGTGGTGACGCGAAGTTTTCTATTGAGTTTAACTCAAAGTTTCTTAACGTAGATTCAGCACGTTCGACAAAGTTGTCAAAGTTAATTCCAGCGTTATCTTTCATTGCATCAATCCCTTTCGTCAGTTGGTCAACTTGGAGAGTTTGATCCAATGACTCAGGGCTAATCAATTTTGTTACCGCCACGGTTTTTTATCCGTGGCTTCTTTGTGTTTCCACAAAGCTCAGCATATGTGTTCATCCTATAACTGACCACTGTATAACCAATGGTCAGTTGGTTGTTACTTATTAGCTATTTGACTTAGTAGGTTAATTATTTCTTCATTCTGATCAATTAATTCATTTTTAAATTCTGTATATGTTCTCTAATCAATTTCACTGTTCTCATAGAAGTCTTAAATGTTAATTTTCTGCTACCAATATATATTTTAAGAATATTAAGTTCATCTTCGACGGCAGATATTTTATCAATCGGCATAACTTCTAACGTCATTCTTTTACCCAATGATATAAAATGAACATTTTTACTATCTATTATAAGTAGCCCGTTACATATCGGAGTCCATTTAGTAAGCATAGTTAGTTCATACTTAACCTGTGTTATTTCATCTAGAAACATTACAGGATTAGCTGGACTAGAATGTTTATCATAGTAATGTTTAAACTCAGCAGTATTGATGTATCTCTTATTAGAAGATTTATGGATAAGTCTGTCTTTGTGAATATAGAAGCTTTTAGAGATTCGTCTATCCAATTCTTGATTTTCTTCAAAACTATCTAATGATTCTAATTCATCTGTTTGTTCATGCTTTTCTTCAACATTATTATGAGAAGTAGTATTTCCTGTAACAAACTTTTTCCAATCCATAAATACACCTACTTAAATATATTCTTTATGAATCTTTTAAATCCTGATTCAACTGTATCGATTTTGTTTACTTGGTTGGTATTATTGTGATTTTCTTCTTCAGGATTTGGATAATATTCATTTTCGATTTCATGACGTAGAATCCTCTCTGATTCTTCTTGATCTTTAAAGTAATGGAACACAAAATTAGAAACTAATTTTCTATCTTCATCACTATATGGCAGATAATCAGTATGTGAATACATGTCTTTAGCAACATTTACTGAGTTCAGTTGGCTGGTATGAAAGAGTTTATTATAAGTTTGGATATTTTTATCGTGTATTCTAAAAAGATAATCTAAGTTATCAATTTGAATACTATTTTTCCCGTACTTTACCAACATACCTCTATAAGATTCGATATTCTGCATAATTTGGATCATAACGCTACAATTTAAATAATAGTATCCATCATAAATATTATTCAATTCTTTTAAATAGTAATCAGAAATCCTACTTGAAAGCATTTTTGAGTCGTGTTTATTTACTTCGTCTAACTTGATTTTGTATTTTTCAATCATAGTACCAAGTATTATCTCGTCTTTATTTTTACCAGGAGAAGATTGATAATACTTAAAAAGCTCGAAAATACTTATATAATTACTGTTGTGCCCGTACTCTATAAAATCAGTAGAATTATAAAAGTCTTGATAATCATTAGAAACATATAGTACTGGTTCTAAATTAAGTACCTCAATGTCTATTTCACTTTGATTTTCTTTAATTCTATTAATTAAATCATCTTTTTTACCACTCAACTTCAAATCATAAGATTTAAGTATATGTTTTAACTCTGGCACTTTCTTTTTACGTAGACTCTCATTTAAGTCATTATTTAAATTTAGAACATTTTTATCTAAAAGCCCATTTAACAAAGTTTTGGCTGGCACCAAATATTCCTCTTGCCATAATGAATACTTGGTTGCATCTGTCGGAGTTCTTCCTACTGCATAATGCATATATAGCGTTTCTACAGCATTAAGTTTCTCGATATGCTACACCTACTTATCTTTATTCTTTTGTTTATATGCTAAAAATTCTATTTTTTCATTAATCTCTTTTATTAATTCCTGCTTAACTTTTTCAGGCAAAGCATCAAATGCTTCCTTATCCTCAAACATGAATACATCGAATTCGTCTGCGCTATGTTGTTTTGGTTCTCTTCCTAATAATTCGTCTATTGTCACATCAAAAACATCAGCTAATTTACTTAACATTGCTGAATCAGGGTTTCTGGTACCTTTTTCATACGCAGTATATGCAGGTCTAGTAACTCCAATTTTATCTGCTACTTGTTGCTGTGTGTAATTAAAACGATTTCTATATTTCTTAAGATTACTAGAAAGCATAATATCCCTCCTGATAAAGCAATTATAATGTAACAATATGAAACTTTAAATAGCTTGTAACTAAACGAAACTTTTAGTTGACAATGTAACATAACGATACTATAATGAATGTAACGAAACGAAACAAGGAGGTGATGAAATGGAAAGAGAGTGGTTGATACAAAAGAGAAATAAACTTAATCTAACTCAACAAGAAGTAGCTGATCTCAGCAATGTTAGTAGACCATACTACACGATGCTTGAACAAGGCATTAGAAATCCATCAGTAGCTTCATCTAAGGCTATCGCAAAAACACTAGGATTTAACTGGACTTATTTTTTTGAAGAAAAAAGTAACGAAACGAAACAATTGAAAGCGAATTAAGGAGGGATGACATGAAAAAACTATTAGTAGTAGCAACCATTCTCTCAGTGATTGCAGTCACATCAAGAATGGCGGCTAGTTTGTCACACATCGAAAAAATGATAAAGCGTTGGTACAAAGCTGATTTCGAAATGAACAATAAAACATCGATCAATTTAAATCTCAGAGGAGGTGTAAACAATGAAGAAAAATATGGTAGAAACTATTGAAGTTTTATTGAAAGAAATTCAAGAAGGTAGAGACCCGCAATTGGTTGAAGCAACTGCGAATCTCATTAAAGAAATTAATCAGTACTTAGAAACTAACCCAGAGTAGGCATATCACCTGAACGAGGTTTTGCAACTTTTAAATAGTCGATTCTGCTCTTATTAATTGAGTAGGTATTAGAAGCAGTTTTTACCACCAAAGTTTCATCGTTCTCATCTAGAAATGTTTGTACTTTTAAACTTTGACCGTTCACATAAACATAAACATTACCTTTTGCTTCTAAACCAGCATTAATATCATCACCGTAATTCATCATTATCACCACCTTTCTAAGGTGAGTATAACAAAGAAAGGAATTAACAAATGAATCAATTACAAGTATTTAATTTCGAAGAAAATAATGTAAGAACTTTGACTATCGAAGATGAACCATATTTTGTCGGAAAAGATGTAGCGAAAGTTTTAGGTTACAAGGATACAAGTGATGCTTTAAAAAGACATGTTGATACAGAAGATAAGCTGAGTAGGGGAATCACCGACTCAGGTCAAATGAGAAAAACATACATCATCAATGAATCTGGATTATATGCTCTTATTTTTGGTAGCCAACTAGAATCTGCAAAACGTTTTAAAAAGTGGGTAACTTCTGAAGTTTTACCACAAATCAGAAAGACAGGGAAGTATGAAGAACCTAAAAGTCCAATGGAAATGTTGGAACTTCAATTTAAAGCACTTAAAGAAACTTCTGAAAGAGTAGAAACAGTTGAGAAAGATGTCACTTATTTAAAAGAAGAAGTAAAGCTTGAAGCAGGGGAGTATTCCTATATTTCACGACAAGTAAACAGAACAGTAGCTAATACAATCAATGCTTTTGCACTAGCGAACACTAAAGAAGTTAGATCAGCACTATTTAAAGATATAAATCACGGTGTGAATGATGTAGCTGGTATCAAGACTAGAACTCAACTAAGACAAAAACACTTTAATTTAGTACTAGATTTCATCAATCAGTGGACACCATCTACAGCAACGTTAATGAAAACAAGACAAATAACTCTAGAGCTAGCTGAATCCGAAGAGGAACGGACAGCTGAATAGAAGGTAGTAAGACTAGCGACCAACTAGCCTTACCAATGAGTTATCAGTTATGCGACTAACTTAATTAACTCTAAATAGAGTATAACGACTAATCAAATCAACAATCAATCATAAATAAATGACTGGAGGACAATTCATGGCGAATGTAATTGCAAGTTATAGAAAAAGAAACAACTTAACACAACAGGATGTAGCGAATGAGCTACACGTTGATAAATCGTATATAAGCAGAGTAGAAAGCGGACAGAAACCACTCACACAGATGATGTACAGTGCAGCACTGAATAATACGACAGATGCTCAGATGTTGAATGACGTGGCTTATGAGATGACAGAAGGTTACGCACAACCCACCGCATCAGACAGAGTGTATGACGGTCACAGGCTCGCTTTTGTATACCGCATTGAACGTGAGATTGAAGAATTTATGAGCGTACTCAAGGCAAATCGTTTAGACAAACATCCCGAACATACAACTGATCAGGAACTCGAAGGACTCAAACTCATGATAGCTGAACTACAAGACGTGCTGTTTGAAGGCACTAGCTTTGTAAATTGCTTAATCAATGATTACGGACTCACACCGCAACAGCTTAATGCGAATCGAGATGCACGTCTGAAGATGCAAAGGAGGATATAAACATGGCGATAACAGTAGTAGAAGTTGATGAGCTTAAACCTGTGATTGCAGAGATTGTTCAGTCCATCGTTAGCCAAAAACAAGATGAACGACTATTCATAACACCAAAAGAATTTGCGGAAGAAATTGGACTCACAATGCAGTACTTCAAAGACCACTTGCTATATGAAGAAAAGTTCCAAAAAGCAGTGATTCAGAAAGATAGAAAAATCTATATCAAAAGAGAACTCGGTAGGCAGTTAGCAGTCGATATTCTTGATAAATACAGGAGGTAACGAGATGAAAAAAGAATTGATTTACTCACTCATACTAGCGGTCGTGTTTGTAGGTGCAATGTTAATCAAAACGCATTATGTAGACCCTGTAGCAGATGAAGCTTACGCAGAAATATACGGCACAGAGGAAGTGGGATTCTAATGTTTGCAACTAATCAATTCTTAGCAGAAGAAAATGGGAACTTAAACGTTGAATTGGAAAATTCGCAAGAAGAAATCAGTAGTCTTAGCGATGAACTACATGAACTTGAACATGATTTTGAAGATGTACAAGGCAAGGTCAAATATGCACAGAAGAAACTATTAAAACTCCATACACAAGGTGATGTGTCAAATCGAGCGTACCTTGTGTTAAAGAAGGTGTTAGACGATGCAGAGTACTAAAGTAACAGTCGAAAATTTAGCGAATGAAGTCCCTAAGTGCATGAAAAAACGACCGGTTGGCAGACCAGTCGTTAAGAAAAAATACTATAACAATATTTTAACACAGGAAGTGAAATCATGGCAGAACTCTTAAACGTTAAAGACTTAACACATGAGGAATGGTTAGATGCTCGTAACACAGGCATTGGTGGTTCAGATGCTGGAACAATTCTTGGAGTGAACAAATGGAAGTCAAAAGCTCAGTTGTTCCTTGAAAAGACCAATCCTGAACTTAGACAAGAAATCGATAACGATTATATCCATTTCGGGAACATTCTTGAAAATGTAGTCGCTAAAGAATTTGAAAGGCGTACTGGTAAAAAGGTTAGACGAGATAACCGTATGTTAAGACATCCTAAGCACGACTTTATGTTAGCAAACCTAGATAGAGTGGTCGTTGGAGAGAAAGCACTGCTCGAATGCAAGACGACTTCTCAATACAACAAAGAACTGTGGGAAGGCGATGATGTGCCTGCACAGTATTTATGTCAGGTGCAACATTATATGGCTGTTACAGGCTACGAGAAAGCCTATATCGCAGTATTGATTGGTGGAAATAACTTTGTTTGGAAAGAGATTGAACGGGATGACGAACTGATCCATATCATTATTGAAGCTGAATATGATTTTTGGCACAACAACGTATTAGCGAATGTAATACCTGAAATCGATGGTAGCGGTGCAATGACAAGTTTCATCAATCATATGTATTCAGATATAGATGATGAACAAGTTGAGCTTACGGAAGATGCAGATACGTTAATCCGTGCGATTGAATCATGCAAGTCATCAATTAAAGAAACTAAGGAACTTCAATCTAAGTATGAGAATCAACTCAAAGATACTTTGAAACACAGCACTAAAGGTGCATCTCAGAATTACATCGTGACGTGGAAGCCACAGACTAGACGAACACTCGATAAGAAAGCGCTCGAAGAAGAATACGGTAAAGACACCCTAGAAAAATACACAAAAGAAACTGAATCTAGAATCCTAAGAATCAAACAAATCAAGGAGGAAAAATAATCATGGCAACAAATGAATCTTTAAAAAATCAGGTAGCAACTCAAAAACAAAACGAAGTGGCGAACAACAATAAACCAAAGACAATCGGTGATTACATTGACCAAATGGCTCCAGCAATGGCACAAGCATTACCGCAACACATGAGTATAGAACGCATGACCAGAATGGCAACAACGGTTATTAGAACGACACCAGCACTTAAAGAAGCAGATGTATCAAGTTTACTTGGTGCAGTGATGCAATCAGCACAACTTGGACTTGAGCCTGGACCAATGGGCCACTGCTACTTCTTACCATTTAGAAACAACAAAAAAGGTACAACTGATGTGACGTTCATCATTGGTTACAGAGGAATGATTGACCTTGCAAGACGATCAGGTCACATCCAATCAATTTATGCTCATGCAGTTTATGAAAATGATGAATTCGAGTATCAGCTTGGCTTACACAGCGATTTAAAACATGTGCCTGCTGAATCTGATAGAGGTCAGTTCAAAGGTGCTTATGCAGTCGCTCATTTTAAAGATGGTGGTTATCAATTTGAATATATGCCTAAGTCAGAGATTGAAAAACGTAGAGCAAGAAGTAAAGCTGCTAACAGCAAATACAGTCCGTGGGCGACTGATTATGAAGAAATGGCTAAGAAAACAGTTATTCGTTACATGTGGAAATACCTACCTGTATCCGTCGAGATGCAGCAAGCAGTATCACACGACGAAGGAGTAGGTAAGAATATCAAAGACATCACACCTGATGACGACAGCTATGTAGATATGCCTGAAATCGTAGCGGATTACCCACAAGAAGAAGGTGCAACAGATGCTCAATAGAGTTGTATTAGTAGGCAGATTGACTAAAGACCCTGAATTAAGGGTCAGTCAATCAGATATAGCAGTTGCAAACTTCAATTTGGCAGTAAATAGACGATTCTCAGATCAGAATGGTGAGCGTGGTGCAGATTTTATCAATATCGTTTGCTTTAGAAAGCAAGCAGAGAATGTGAATCAGTATTTATCAAAAGGCAGTCAATGTGCTATAGATGGCAGAATACAAACTCGTAATTACGAGAATAAAGACGGACAAAGAGTATATGTAACTGAAGTAGTTGCTGAATCGGTGCAATTCCTGGACTCAAAGAGTGAGAATTCAAAACCAAATAATAATCAACAAAACTATAGCAAACAAGCAAGGGAAACTACAGGTAGCAAGCCTTCATATGAAGATAATCCGTTCCAGAACAATCAAGGACCAGTAAATATACAGGATGATGATCTCCCTTTTGATTTAGGGGCGTAAAAGCCCCTTCTAATATATGAAATAAGGTGATGTAAATGATGGAGATTTGGAAAGATGTTGTAGGCTACGAAGGACTTTACGAGGTTAGCAATCACGGTAGGGTTAGAACTCATAAAGATAAAACAACTTACTCATCATTGCACGGAATCAGGAAATGGAAGCAAAGAATACTGAAGGAGAAAAACCCTAATGGAAGAGATGTTAGAGTCTCTCTTTGGAAAAATAAAACAGATAAATCATATTTAGTTCACAGATTAGTGGCATTAGCTTTTATCCCTGAAATACCAGGTAAACGAAGCATAAATCATATAGACGGTAACCCTAGAAATAATCACGTAAGTAATCTTGAGTGGTGTGATCATAGAGAAAATAATAATCACGCTTTCGATAACAATCTTATGACTAGTAATAAAAATGTTTTCCTTCTAAATACAGAAACTGGAGAATCTCATTATTTTAGATCCCTGAGTAAGGCTAGTCAATTTTTAGGAAGAAAACCTGGTTATCTTAGTGGGAAATTGAAAAAGGGTGCGATATACGTAGACCAATTTAAAGTGTTCATTGCTCTTCGACCAGATGAGTATGAAAGATACATTGGTTAGTTTTAAGAAAGGATGAACTCAATGGCACAACGCAGAATGTTCAGTAAAAGAATAACTGAAACAGACACATTTTTAGACATGCCGATGTCTACACAATGCTTATATTTTCACTTAAATATGAGTGCAGATGATGATGGATTTATCGGAAATGTCAAAACGATAAAACGAATGGTTGGTGCAAGTGATGATGATTTAAAAATACTTTTAAGCAAAGAATTTTTGATTCCATTTGAAAGTGGAGTCGTCGTTATTAAGGATTGGAAGATTCATAACTATATTCGTTCGGATCGTTACAACGAAACAGTCTATCAAGAAGAAAAACAACAGTTAAAGCAGCTTAAGAACGGGAGTTACGAGATTGGTATGACACATGGTATACCAAAGGTGCACCAACGGGATACACAGGTAAGGTTAGGTAAGGATAGGTTAGGTAAGGATAGGTTAGAGGAAGAAGAGCGAAAACCATCTTCGGCTGCTACCCTCTTAGAAAATTATTTTGGATCTATTAGCCAATTCATGATGGAAGATGTTGAATACTACAAAAAATACTTCGATGAATTTGAAAGTGTACTTGAACTAACTATCGATATATCTAGACAACGTGGTGTAAAGAACTGGAAATACAACAAGAGCATCTTAAATGACTGGAAAGGTCATAACTTAAAAACTGTTGAAGATATCAAACATCATGAGAATAGAAGTAAAGTCAATAAGTATAAAAATCAAGTCACACACGAACTACCACCAGAGCAAGAAGAACAGTATAAAAAATTAGGTTTCTAGGAGGTTAGATTAAATGGAATTAGCGCAGTACATGCAGTACGCCAAAATGAAGGACTCAAAAGTTGAGTTTACTGGTGAAAATTGCGAGACCTGTAAACGACCGTTAAAGAAACTTACGAAGTATTTTCAAGATGGTACAGAAGAAACCACAATCACTGGTTGTATATGTAAAGCGACTGAAAAAGTAAATGCAATACAGAATGACTTGAACACTAAGAAGTTTATCAATGCATCTGTGATTGATATTGAGTATCAAAATGCACAGTTTGAGGATTTAAAAGTTGATACAGACCAACAAGCGAAAGCGATTGAAGTTGCTAAAGACTATATTAATAACTTTGACGATAAGCTAAAAAATGGTCGTGGACTAGTAATACAAGGCTCATTCGGAACTGGCAAGACCTATCTGTCAGCAATTATCAGAAACGCATTGATAAAAGAGAACTACAAAGTACTTTTCATCAAGTTTGCGGATTACTTCGACATGATGGTGACCACATCAAAAGATACAGACGGTAAAACGGATGGCATTTATTACATGGCTAAAGATGCTGATCTATTAATACTCGATGAAGTCAACGCTGAACAGAACAACTGGGAAGCAAAAGAGCTGTACAAGATTACTGATGCTCGTATGAATAAGAGCACGATTTACACGACCAATTATTCAAGCAAGGACTTTAAGAAGTCTATGAAGATGAATCAAATCTTTACACGAATGATGAACCGTAAAGACACCATCATCTTGAACGGTAAAGACTACCGAATCGGAGGATAAAGTTATGCGACTAACTGAATTAGACTTACCCGTCAGTCCAGAGATGGCACTGGCGGAGAAACTGAAACAACGTGAAACCATCACAAAAGACGATATAAGCGCTTTGGAGTTGTTTGGGGATAAATACATTGATTTGTTATTGAAAGCCTCACAATCGACTGTAAGAGCTAAATTAGCGGACGTACTAGTGCATCTATGGAGGGATAGGAATGGCGAGTATCAAATGGATTGAAAATATATATGTGTATGACAAGAAGGAATACTTTTACGGCACTCGTTATGAGATTGCTGAACGTGTAGGTACAACAGTGCGAAACGTATCGAACATCTGTAGAAAGATTGGTTATAAGCACCGTCTTATAAGACTGGTGAATACAGAAACTCAGGAAGAAATAAAAGGTACACTGCACGATCTAGAAAATAAAATGCAAATGACTAAACATGCGATTTTAAAAGCATACGGAAAGACAGGCACTTTACAACGTGGCAAGTGGAAGATGATACCACTTGATGAAATGGTCGCTGAGTTTTTCGAAGAGCCAAAATATTATTTGGAGGATGATGGAATGATTCAAATGCGTTCGTTTAACGACAAGCACAAACATGCACCAACGACTATAAAAGAGAACCGTGAAGCAATCCAAGTGTTAAAGAGTAAACCTGTTAAGCCTGCTAAATGGCAAGCGAGTCCATATACAAGGCAACTCTTCTATCAGTGCTTCAAGGGGTGGGGCTGATGGCTAAGCAAACAACTCTATATAATCACCACAGAAAGCCAGTAGGTACAGCAGTATTCAACAAGAAGAATGCGACTATCGATGTGAGATATAACGAGTCCATACACTACTCAAATACCACTATAGATTTTGATGAATATGATGATTACAAACGCAGATTAGATTTGAAGGACGAGAACGAATTAGGGCAGTTAGAACTGTTTTAGGAGGCACTACATGGAAATACTATTCGGTTACTTTGCTATTAATGCATTAGTTTTCATATTCGCTTTCTTAGTTCACGTAATCTATTTTAGAGACCCTACTGAAGATATCGAAGAAACTACCGCAGATGCCTTAATATTTTTCGCAACAATAGTATCACGCTTATCAGTAATCGCACTTTTAGTTGGTTTAATAATAGCTTTATATAGTTAGGAGGTACACCATGCAACAACTCGAATTATTTACAGAATCAAAGTTAGGCTTCAAATACCGCAAGCGACTGTATAACGCTAATCAGAATTACATGTACACTGCCATACCGATTGAAGAAGGCTACAAGCTCGTGCCAGTGTCAGTGTTGTTGGAGAAGAATACAGAAATACTTTATCTCAGTAATTTAGAGTACAAACAATTCATCGCAGATCGTGAGCTTATTGAAGTGATACCGAAAGACGTGGAAAGGTGGTTGTGAGAATGACAGAAATTATATTTTTGTTTGCAGGTTCAGCAATAGGAGTTTCTTTAAGTCAATTCTTAATTCTCTTTTTGAAACGTAGAGAAGAGAAAAAATCTAAACCCACTTACGAGTGGTTACTAGAGATAAAAAGAGAAGAAAATAAAAAACTTTCGGATATGTGGATTACCTTAGAAGAAATCAAACGATTAGAAGAATCTAACGAACGATTTAAGAAATGGATAAATGAGATTGAAACAGAATCAGAAGAACCTGAAACCTTTAAAAATGTAGGTGAAAGCGAATATATAAAAGACGTCATAAATAACAGCGGGAGAATCGAAAGAAAGTTTAAGAACGGCTTTGGAGAATACGTTCATGCTTATGATAGAAATGGAAAACTCGTGAATGTTTGGCTTAATTCACGTAATGGTGATAGAGCATGAACCTACTCATCAGAACAGTCATCGTCGCAGTCCTTTTAGGGGTCATTTTAACAGTCGTACAGAGCCGTACAGACGATGCAAGGTACGAAGTCCTATTAGATGACTATGAAGCCTTACAAGAAGCGTATGACACGTTACACGAAGGTTATAACGACTTACAACAAGACTACTCAAAGAAAACAGAGCAGATTGAATACCTAGAATACAGAATTATGAGTGATGACAGTGTTAGCGATGAATTGAAACAAGAGATTAAAGAGAATGTATCTGAGGAGTGATGGAGGAATGAAACAGATATACCAAGTCGAATGTAACGACGAGCTAAATATAAACGAGTGGCTACGAAATCATCCGGACATAGAAGTAGTAGATATCCAAGCAAGTCTGAACGAGAGCGGAGAATTGATTACAGTGGTTTATAAAATAGACGTAGAGGAGGACAACTAAATGCTACAGACAATCACAAGAGTTAAAGAAATGAATATAATCGAGTTGTTAGAATACGCAAGGAAGCATCACAAACACGGTAAAATGTTTAAATCCAAAGACGGTTGGCAGGTATTCGTTGACGATTCCGGATTCAGCATTGATACAGCAGAAGAAACTCAACCGATTATATGGTTTAGTGAAACCTTTGAAGTCGAAGTGGAAGAACCTATCAAAGATGTTACTTTACTTAAAGAAGTGGTTTACGTTCATGATAATGAAGCGTTGATTAAAGATTATGACACCAGTATTGATGAAATTCTAAGCCGCCACCATAAAGGTAGTGTAAGTGAAATACACGCCCTCATAAATGGACGCCTAGAACTCGTGTATGAGCGTGATGGAGATGAATAGAGAAATTAAATTTAGGGCGTGGGATAAAGTTCAGGATGCGATGGTTAATTTCGATATTTACAATGTGCCACCTTATGTAGGACAAACACACTTGGAGGGCGAAAAGTTCGAGAGAAAATATGAAATCATGCAATACACAGGACTTAAAGATAAGAACGGTACTGAGATTTATGAAGGGGATATTGTTAGTTATAAGGGATACATGGGCAACAAGAATTATTGCGTAATTCAAGCTAGAAGTGGTGAGTGGCGTATTGATAATAGCAGAGGCGGAAGTGTTTTGATTTATGTTTTAGAAGATGTAGAGGTAATCGGAAACATTTATGAAAACCCTGAGTTATTGGAGCGTGATGAGTGATATGAAAACATTGACCTATAAAGACGACATCATAGAAGCAATGAAAACTGAAGGTAATTATAAAGAATTTACCTACAAAACTATTAAATGTGAAATCAAACGTGTTTCAGGTTTAAATCATTTGTGCGGATATATTCACTTAAACAATGTAACTAATCAGCAAAGAGAAATCATTAATGACAACTTTCATCTAGGTATCACGTATGAAAAAGGTAACGTATACGGTTTTGATTGTGCTCATGTTTGTGATGTTGTACCTAGTGAACATCAAATGAATTATTGGTTTATGTCAGGAAATGAAACATATAAAACTATGGAATATGTTGAGGACTGTTTGAAGCGTACTATTGATGAGCTAATTAAAAATGAAAAGGTGGAGTTTTAACATGAAATTTAACAAGAAAAGATTTATCAGAAAATCCCGAACTATTGGAGAGTGATGGAGAATGAATAAAAGCAACTCAGTATTAATAACAAAAGAAACATATGAATACTTTTTATACGCTTCATCAGTTAAAGAAGGTTTACAAGATAGTCTTGATGAATTTGAAAATGGAAATCTGAGCTCAGTTGATTTTCTGAAAGAAATAAAAGAAATGTTGGAAATGGAGCGTGATGAAGAATGAGTTATGAATATGAAGAGCAATTGACGGAGCTTGCGGCTGATTATTTAGATACAGGAAATCACGAGCCTATCATCGAGGTTACTGAAGTATACGCCAAAGCACAAGCATACGATGACATCATGAAGTTATTAAACAAACACACAATTTTTATTGAAGATTATCACACTAACTGGGAGTGCTTCGGTGAAGAAATGATTGATTTAGGATTAAATGACCTATGACCCAAATCGGACTCGAACTCATTGCACTATTCAGTCTGTTCGTCGGTTCAGCAGTAACGTTGGTAGGTATGTTAGGTTACGCAATTATAAACAAGTGGAGGAATAGATAACATGAATAAATTACAAATTAAACAATTGAGTGAGTCGGCAACTATGCCAAACAGGGCATTTAATCACGATGCAGGCTTAGACCTATACGCTAGTGAGGACACTCTAGTCACTTACACACATGCGAGTGTTATCCTAACTGGTATCGCAGTGAACATACCACCAGGCTATGAAGGACAGATTAGACCACGATCTGGTAAGTCGTCTAAGACGAATCTCAGAGTCATTCTTGGCACTGTGGATAGTGGATATAACGGGGAAATTGGTGTGATTGCGGACACATTAAACAAGTCGAATTATCTTGTTAAGAAAGGTGAGAAAATTGCACAGTTAGTTGTCTCACCTATAGTCACACCAACATTAGAGATTGTAGACCAATTCGACACTCAGAGTGATAGGGGTTCTAATGGCTTTGGTAGTACAGATAAGGAGGTTAAGTAATGGAATTATATATAGTTAAAGTCAAAGACTTATTTTTATCAAATGAGTGGGAAAGTATTGGTGCTTATCATCTAACTTCGCAACCACAAGAAAAAGGCATTAAGTTTTATGAGGATGAAGCAACCGCTAATTTTATAGCAGATAAGATGAACGGAACAGTAATTTCTCTATCCGAACATAACGAGGTGCATCGGTAGTGCCTGGTTCGACGGAACAGACATCTGGAGATAAGACGATAGTTGATAAAGTGAAAGAGATATTAGGACGTGATAAAGATGATTGACTTCTACGTAATGGGTACACCAGTTGCCATGCCACGTCCAAGGGTAGTAAGGACACCGAGTGGTAAGACGAGGACATACAACACAAGTAAAAGTACAACGTATAAGCAGATGATTAAGATACATGGGAAGAATGCCATGAATAAGGCTCACAAGCACATCACAGAGCGCCCGTTGAAGGTAAGTATTACATTTGTATTCGCACCACCGAAAAGCTACACCAAGAAGAAATTAAAGGCGATAGAAGAAGGGGCTTTGTATTACACAAAGAAGCCCGATCTCGATAATCTTGCTAAAACCATACTAGATGCATGTAACAATGTTGTATACAGGGATGATTCACAGGTAGTGACACTATCGTTAAACAAAGAGTACGGACACGCTGACCACGTGAAAGTTAATATACAAGAGGTGTAGATGATTTATGAGTTATGCGACTAACGAGCAATACACGGTAGAAGATATTTATAGATTGATTGTAGATTATCATACTAATTACACCGCTATGAAGAAATTAGAAAAAGAATACATCGATGTTGTAGCTGGTGGAAACATCGGTAAGTACGGAATAGAATCATCCATGCCAAAAGCAGTAGGTGGAAATAGCGACCCAACGTACAATGAATTAAAAAGATTAATGACACAAGATAAAGTTATTGATCGATTTATGAACAAAGTGCTATACATTCAAAACAGGTGGGACAGAATCATTGAAAGACAAGATGAGACTAGAGCCATCATTTTTCATCTCGCATTAAGTGGTAATAGTTTGGTTGATATTTCAAAAACGACAGGCTATAACTACTCTAAAATCAGACGAAAATTGATGGAATGTGCTGAAATACTACAAGATTAGTTTCCACATTTTTTTCAAATCGAAGTTGATATATCAATGGCATGCTGAATACTTCAAATAAACGTTGACAAATATGGGAATCCGTGAGTTCATAATGGTGGGTAGGTTCGGCAAGGCATACCCATCGACTCACGCCATGAGTCCTCCTGAGTATATTTGATTAGAACCGTCCGAAAGGGCGGTTTATTTGGTATATTGGATGTATCAAATAATAGGAGGATGATTGAAATGGCTAATAAGATAACTAAAGATGACATTATCGAGTTAACCCACAAAAGAAATAATCAAATTATTAATAGTGGGTTGGTTCCAGAAGTAGTCAGAGAATTTATAGACAGGTTCGACGAACTAGCAGAGGAAATAAAGAAGAAATCTGCAGATGACTACATAAATGTTTTTAGGATGGAAGAACAAGGTTTTTGTGAAATTGAGATGCAGTTATTAGGAGATGGAGTTAAACTATCATACTCATATAACGAAAACGTAATTGAAGTTAGTTTAACTGAAAACACAAATGATCAGCATCTAGTTAATGTACTTAGGGTAGATGGAACTGACATTATATCAGCATATTCTAACGAAAAGGTAGTTCCAGATGATATATTGAATTATTTCAAAGGGACTGCATCATATAGAAATCTAAAATTTATTACAGATGAATATTAATAATTATTAGACACCAACTAAGGTGTCTTTTTTGTTTGTTGAAAACCAACGAGTAACCTCTCACTTCACTCATATAATTTTTAGGTTGCCGTTGGTTTTGAGTAAGCAAAATAAATTAAGATATTATCGTGAAAGTTGGTGGTAGATGAAATGGATATGACAGAGAAACAAAGACGTTTTGCAGATGAGTATGTGATAAGTGGAAATGCGACACAAGCATATTTAATTGCTTATCCTAATGTGACAAAGGAAAGTACAGCTAATGCGAATGCTAGTAGGTTGCTTAGAAATGCTAAGGTAAGAACCTATATAGATGAGCGTTTGGCAGAATTGAAAAAGAAATCTATTGCTGAACAAGATGAAGTATTGCAATATCTCACATCAGTTATGCGAGGAGAAATGCAAGATGAAGAATTACTTGTTGTGTCCGATGGTGAGTTTGGTAGTGCAGTAGAACGTCATGAACGTAAGGCGGATACTCTACAACGAACTAAGGCTGCTGAACTGCTAGGTAAAAGATATGGACTCTTTAGAGATATCCAAGAAGTCGAACACTCTGGTGCAGTGCAGTTTGTAGATGATATAGAATGACAACTGCAATTAAGATATCAGAACTCATTCCTAAAGCGTTTCATCCGTTCTGGAAAGCATCACTAGATCCAAACATACTGAATGTAGTTTGCAAAGGCGGACGTGGTAGCGGTAAGTCATCAGACATTGCGCATGTGATTGTACAAATGCTTATGAGGTATCCAGTTAATGCAGTAGGCATACGTAAGATAGATAACACAATTGAGCTATCCATATTTGAGCAGATTAAATGGGCGATTAGTGAACAGAAAGTAAGTCACTTATTCAAGATAAATAAATCACCTATGAGAATCACTTATCTACCTCGTGGTAACTACATGGTATTTAGGGGAGCTAAAGAGCCTGAGCGTATTAAATCACTCAAATCTGCAGAGTTTCCATTCGCTATTGCATGGATAGAAGAACTTGCGGAGTTTTTAACAGAAGATGAAGTCACGACCATTACTAACTCACTATTACGTGGAGAGTTGGATAATGGTCTTTTTTATAAGTTTTTCTATTCTTATAACCCGCCGAAAAGAAAACAATCATGGGTGAATAAAAAGTATGAATCAGCGTTTATCGCATCAAACAGCTTTGTACATCACTCAACTTACTTAGACAATCCTTTTATATCAAAACAATTCATCGAAGAAGCAGATGCTACAAAACAACGGAATGAGCGTAAGTACAGACATGAGTATTTAGGTGAAGCGATCGGCTCAGGTGTTGTCCCATTCGATAACTTAGAGTTCAGAACAATTACAGATGATGAGTTAGCAACATTTGATAATTATCGTTACGGAAATGACTTTGGTTATGCGACTGATCCGAACGCTTTTGTAGTTTGGCACTACGATAAAAAGAAACGCATCATATATGCGATTGATGAAATATACAAAGTGAAAATGAGTAACCGTGAGTTAGCTCAAGAGATTATTAAAAGAGGCTATCAAGATGAATACATCCTAGCTGACAGTGCGGAGCCTAAAAGTATTGATGAATTACGTAAGCAACATGGTATAAAACGTATTAAAGGTGCGAAAAAAGGTAAGGATAGTGTGGAGTTTGGTGAGCGATGGTTAGACGACTTAGATGCAATTGTCATTGACCCTAAACGCACACCGAATATAGCTAGGGAGTTTGAGAACATTGACTATGAAACAGATAAAGATGGAAATGTGAAACCGAGATTACAAGATAAAGATAATCATACGATAGATGCAACACGCTATAGTTTAAGTCTTGATATGAAAGCACCAACGATGAGTATTCTTAAATAAGGAGGGATGGCATGGATCCATTTACTACACCACACGACGAAGTGTTACTCGCAGGTGTAAAGCCTGAACATGAAACACAAGAAGAAATGATTATACGTATGCTAAAGCTACACCAACATAACGTAAAAATATATGAAACTGGTCAAAAGTATTACGACAACAAAAATGATATTAAAGATAGAGATATACCAAAGAACGCAGAAGGTGTGCCTGATTACGATAAGCCAGACTGGCGAATTACACATCCGATTCATGCTAACTTAGTAGATCAAAAGGTTGGACATGCACTCACCAATCCAGTGAGCTTTAAGCATAAAGATGAAAGTGTCACTGAGAAAATAAATGAGTTACTTGGTTATGAGTTTGACGATGATTTAAACGATATTTTTGTTGCATCGTCAAATAAAGGTATTGAGTGGTTACATCCATTCGTCAATGAAGATGGTGAGTTTAAGTTCATGCAGATCCCTGCAGAACAAATCGTACCAATCTATGCAGACAGAAAAGAACGTGAGTTAGAAGCAGTGATACGTAGTTACACCTATGAACGTGAAAGACGTGTGGAATACTGGACTAAAGATAAAGTGACATACTACATCTACTTAGACAACCAATTACAATTAGGTTGGTATCACGGCATGAACGAGAGCAACCCTACAACACACCTAGACGACGAAAGTTGGGGTAGAGTGCCATTTATACCATTCAAGAATAATTCGCAAGCAACGGGAGATATATGGCGTTACAAGACGTTGATAGATGCTATGGATAATCAGACAAGTAATGTACAGAATACATTCGACGAAGCAACAGAACTCATTTATGTACTTAAAGGCTATGAAGGTGAAAACTTATCAACGTTTATGCGGAACTTAAAGCATTACAAAGCAATTAATGTGGATGGTGATGGTGGCGTAGATACGATACAAATTGAAGTGCCTGTCACATCGTCTAATGAGTGGCTAGAACAGCTAAGAAAGTACATCTATGATTATGGTCGTGGAATTGATTTTCAACGCCAGAGCCTAGGTAATAGTCCATCAGGGATCGCATTACGCTTCTTGTATTCAGACTTGGATTTAAAAGTTAAAGATTTGATACGTAAGGCAACACCAGCAATTAAAGAGTTACTTTGGTTTGTGTTTGAGTACTCGGACAATAACGGTGCTATTGCAAACGATGTGGAAATTTCCTTTAGCATTAATCGTATGGTCAATGAATTAGAGCAATCTCAAATCGCTAGCATGTCACAAACGCTTATCAGTCAAGATACAATCATTGAGAATCATCCGTGGGTATCAGACTTGGAAGGCGAAAAGGAACGTATGGAAAGTGAAGATGACCGAATTGATACAGAACTTCCAATAAAGGGAGTTGAGGATGATGAATTGGAATGATTTAGGACGTCAAATTGATGTGCTTATCGGAATGACTGAGAACAGCATCAATCAACAGTTACAATCAAGAATTAATGAGATTATTTCAATGTATGAGTCAATGGTTAGTAGTTATTCTGAAGAAGAAAGCTTAGAAAATCTGAATAAGTACAATCGTTTACAGAAAGCAATTAAACAAGTTGAACAAGACATTACAAAAGATTATTCAACACTATATACTACAATCGCATATGCTCAAGTATTGGCATTTATCCATTCGACATTGGGTAGTGCTTTTTTATTGTCTGGAATGACTGGAATTGTTCCTGTAATTGCATTTCCTATGTTATTAGAGCTTAAAAAATTTCTTAAACGAGACACCGAAGAATTCGACTTACTCAATACTTTATCTTCTCACCGAACAAGCATGTTAAGAGAAGTCAAAGGTACACTAAATTCTGGAGTCATTAACAATGAAAGTCCACGTTCAACTAAATTAAAGTTAAAGCGTATAGCGAATAAGTATACTTCAAGAGTACAAAAAGTTTCTACTCATGAAATCGGACGTGCTGAATCATTAGCGGAAATAGAACTTGGTGATAAATATGAGAAAGCTATTGAACAGTTAAACAAAACGGCTGAGAAAGCGCCAAAAGGCTTTAAATTCGACGATAAAGAACGTGGCAAACGTTTTGTTGATGAAGGTAGCAAGTTAAAACGTATTTGGATATCTCAGCGAGATACTAGGGTACGTCCTACTCACGTTATCTTAGATGGTCAAGTTGCGGATTCAGAAGGTCTGTTTTACTCTAAGTCAACTGCAACCTATGGTAAAGGTCCTCGTATGATGATAGGTATCAATCAGATGCAAGAAAACATGGGGTGTAGATGTTCGGTAGGTTATAGAGTGAATGGAATTGAGTTAGATCATATGGACGATGAATTTTTAAGCGAAGAACATCGAGATGTATATGAACGTACTTCATTTGATGAATATCAAGTTTGGTTGCAATTCAATGAAGATAATATTGCACCTGATTACTACGAACAGTTATCAAAGCGTATGATGTGGTACAAAAATGCATCAATGAACACCGAAGAACGTACTCAACATAATTTAATGACTGATGCAAAACGTTTTAGACAAATGGTACAACGTGGCTTTCATAAAAAGAAAGATGGCAGTTGGGGATATTAATATGGTATGGAATGAGGCAACAGTATTCCTAGTCATCATGACAGTTCTTAGCTTGTTATCTGCGATTAACGTAATTTCCCAAGGCGACTACTTTCAAGGTATGTTGCTTATTTTTATTGTCATTTTGTTAGTCATTCTAATAAGGATTGCGAGTTGGGAGGTCTAATAATGAAAGACAAAATCGAACAGTACCTAAAAGATATTGCAAAGAACACGGCTGAAATAACTAAAGAGTTGAAGAAAATAAACAGAAGTAATCCTATGATTAATATGAAAATCGGCGAAAAGCAACGAGAAGATTTACAGAAATGGAATGAAACAAAGGATAATTAGACCACTGAAAGGAGTGATGCTTTATTAATACAAGCACTAAAACTCACTAAGGAGGTGGTCGCTCATGTGTAAATTGAGCATATCTTGATAGCTATACATTAGCTCGTCCTAGATAAGACGATAAAAGGTCTATTTTTAATGCTCGCACAAGCGTTATTGTGCAAACCTCGTGCAGGAGAGAGACCTGCGATAACAAATAACTGTAAAGGATGATTATAAATGCCAATGCAAAGAGAATTTCTTAGAGGGCTTGGACTGGAAGAAGAAACGGTAACGAAAGTGATTAATGAACATCATAGCAATATTGCGGAAACCGAGAAAAGAGCGAATGATTACAAAGCTGAACTGGATATCGCAAATGATGAGCTTAAAAACCGTGACGAACAAATTGAAGACCTCAAAAAATCTACTACGGACAACGAAGATTTACAGAAACAACTAGACGAATACAAAGCCAATAACGAGAAGTACGAACAAGAATTACAAAGTACTCGTTTAAACAACGCCATCAAATTAGCAGTAGCTAAAGATGCGAATGATCCAGACGATGTACTAGCGTTGCTAGATAAATCGGACTTAGAGCTTGACGGTGACACAGTGAAAGGTCTTGACGACAAAATCACTGCTTTACGTGAGTCTAAACCTTATCTATTCGAGCAACCAAAAGGTAAGACAGGCAGAACGCCACAAGATGGCAATCCTCCACAGTCTATGACTAAGGAACAAATTATGGGCATGACAGACCCTATCGCACGTCAAAAAGCGATTAAAGAAAATATGAATCTATTTAATTAAAAAGGAGTTTTAAATATGACAAAGAACAAACAGTATGATTTAAAGTACAAATTAAACATTCAACACTTTGCTGCACAAGACTTTCCTGAGAAAAACTTACAAACGGTAGCAAACCTAGATAACTTCCGTGAGAAGTCAATTGATTATGTATACCGCTTTGAAGAATCACTACGTGACTTCCAAAGAGCAATCGGTATCTCACGATTAATGCCAGTACAATCAGGTATGAAGATTGAATTACTTGGTAAGCCAACTGTAGAACTGGCAGACGGTAACGTACCTGAAGGTGAAATCATTCCACTTTCTAGAGTGACACCAGCTGTCCTTGAAGAAAAGAAAATTACACTTAAAAAATATCGTAAAGCAACTTCTGGTGAAGCAATTCAAACTTACGGCGCTGACCAAGCAGTCGCTTACACTGATGATGCATTAGTAAAAGAGATTCAGAAAGACATCAGAACAGATTTATTTGATCTTGTACAATCAGGTGAAGCACAAACTAACCTGAATGAAGCAAACGGTTTACAAGGTGCATTAGCGACATCATGGGGTGCATTACAGACTGTATTTGAAGATGACACTATTCGTGTAGTGGTATTCGCTCATCCAATGGATGTTGCACAAGCAATTGCAGATAAGCAACTAACACTAGAATCTTCATTTGGTTTAAACTACTACACTGATGTGACGGGTACTATCGTGTTCACTTCAACACAAGTTGCTCAAGGTAGTGTATATGCGACTGCTGCAGAAAACTTAGTACTTGCTTATATCAATTCAAGCACTTCTGATGTAGCTAGACAATTTGGTCTAACTTCAGACTCAACAGGGTTTATCGGAATGAAACACTTCTTACACGATGAATCATTCACTCAACAGACATTAGCAGTGTCAGGTATCTTAATGTTCCCTGAACGTCTTGATGGTGTGGTAAAAGTCCCTTTAGCGGCAGCGACGGGGGAGTAATCGCACAGGCTTCAGCGCCTGATTACAGTGAGTATACCGTCGCAGAATTAAAAGAAATGTTAGATGAAAGAGGAATCGAGTATTCTTCAAGTGACCTAAAAGCAGACTTAATCGCACTGTTAGAAGGATAGGTGATGTAAATGGATGCAGACAAAGTGAAAATCATTAACAAATGGGCGCTCGATGACACATCTAAGGATGCAAGTATTGAAGCGCTCATTCCACATTATGCAGGAGTTGCATCAGAATACTGTAATCAAGTATTCATAGCGCCTTATCCACTCACAGTGCAAGAATTCATCGCTAAGATGATTGAATTCCACAATCCAGGTCTTTCTAGTCGGTCAATGGGTACAGTAAGCTACTCTTTTGATAATAATTACGAGGATAAGCTATATAAGCTACTCAAACCGTATAGAAAGGTATCGTGGGGTGGTAAATGATGTTTTTGGATGAATTCCCTCACACAATCACAGTCGAGCGTACAGAGCGTATTGTGGACGATTCTGTTTATCCTCCGAAAGAGGTAGTAAACACGTCTACACACGATTTAAAAGCGTTCATGGATACGCCTAGCACCTCACAACAAGCGAATTACCATAGTTTAGATATACGTCTAGATAGAGTTTTGTACGTGCCTTACGGTGCTGATATTACTCGTCTAGACGTTTTTATTTACGATGGTGAACGCTATGAGTTTGTGGGCGATTTACAAGATCAAGGCGGACAACATGAGATAGTTTCTGCACCTGTTAGGAGGCTTGCCAATGGCTAGGAATAACTTAGCAAGTGCGTTGAAAGCTTTTAGTGATAAAACGATTGCGCAGGCGAAACGTGGTGTAGAAACTACTCGTGATATCCACTACAACGAAACTCGGAGAAGAATAGCTGTAGATACAGGTGAGACACGAGAAGGAATCACGAAAACTGCAGTTACAAGAAGTGGGAGCACTATTTCAGCTGAGGTATTTGTGCTAGGTATGGTGCCTATATGGCTTGAGTTTGGTACTGGTATTCATGCTGTTTCAGGTGGTGGAGGCTCACGTGCTAAGAAAATACCGTGGACTTATTACAAAGACGGACGTTTCTATACCACATACGGTATGGTCGCTCAACCGTTTTGGTTCCCATCATTAGATGTCACACGACAGTATTTCAAAAACTACTTTAGCAATTAGGAGGTGGCTCAATGAGCAATTGGGTGTCAGCACATTACAATTTATACAATGCACTGTTTAACCACTTATTGCAGTCACCTTTTAAAGCTAAAGTGACTGGTATATACGACGGCATGAAGATGGACTTGGTTAAGCCTTATGCAATTGTCGGTGAGATAGATGTAATCGAATCTGAATCATCTACAGGCATGCATGAGGACATTGCTGTTCAGATGCATATATACGCTGATAGCAAGCCTGAATGTCGTGAGTTATTAAGAATGTTGAAATATTACGCTAAGCAAAAGTCATTCAGTTTTGATGGCTATGAAATAACAAAAGTAAGACTATCAAACGAACAAGTGATGAACGATATAGACAATAAAACATCGCACGGTGTCTTGAGAATTGTGTATACGGTTCGTCATAACGTTCGATATTAAAATTAAGGAGTGTTTAATATATGTCAAATTACGTTGTATTAGTACAAGCAGCGAGTTCACAACTTGGTTCAGATGGACTAGTAATTGGTGACGTTACTGAAGGTGGACACAATATTACAAATGAAATAGTAGACCGTATTCGTGCAGGTAAAACAGGTCGTGGATATGGTGCGAATGCAGAAGAATTTACATTTACTGCTAATAAAATCGAAGATGATGAAGGACAACAAGAAGTAGAGAACGCAATTAGAAAGAAAGAACAACTAAAAGTGTGGTTTGTACCGAAAAAGGTAGTAGATGGTCAACACAATAACGTTATTTTCGGCTACACATATGTATCTGAAATTGATCACTCATTTGATGATGAAGAAGATACAGTTGAGTACACATTAGCAGTACACTATGAAACAGCTAAAGATTCATTACCAAAACTACCAGACAGCGTGTTAAATCCATCTACAGTAGCGGATGTAGAGTTTGAAGCGCCTGGTGAATACACTGGTTCATACGAAGAAAGAACAGCAACAGCAGAGTAGTAAAGTTTTAGGGGGCGAGTATATTACTCGTCCTTTTTTATTTATCTATTTTAAAAACAAGGAGCTAATAACATGATTAAACAATTAGAAATCAAAGGCAAAGATATTGAAGCTAAAGGAAATTTCGCTTTTGCACGTAAAGCTAAAGAATTTGATGACAAAGATGAGGATGGTAACAAAAGAGAAGGTCTGACTAAAATTTATAATGGCTTACTTTCACGTAAGACTGACTCAATTATTGATTTTTGGGAGTGCGCAGCAGCTAAAGATAAATCAATCAAGCGTGAGCACATTGAAAATGCAGTAGAAGCAATTATTGAGGAAGAGGAAGACACACTTCCTTTACTGCAAGGTGCTCTTGATGTTTTGGATAACTCTGGTTTTTTCAAGCAAGAGATCAAAAACTTCTGGCTGAACGTTCAACAAGGTCACAAAGCAACGGACGCAGAAAACAAAGAGAAAATGAAAGCATCAGCAGAAATTCTCAAAGGCATGCACAGCGCAATCATGAACGGGGAAGAGGAACCAGAAGAAGTAACAGCATAATTGATATGGACTACGTGTTTACGACTACTCAACGTCTATTAGGTTATATTCCAGAGTCAGATATTTGGGAAATGACACCTAAACACTGGAACAATCTCATAGACGGTGCTAGACACCAGTTACTTGATTTAAAAGAAGTACAAATCACTGGTGCAGTTGCAATGGCTCGTATGAATAATGGTCAAAACATAAAAGCGTTGATTCGTAACTTGAATGAACAACGTGAACTCATTGATAAGACAGAAGATCAGTATGAGTATGATAAACAAGTTGAAAAACGTCGTAAGAAACATGTTAACAAAGTCCAGAAAGCCGATATGGCTGATTGGTGGAATCAGATGAACAAATAGATAAATAAAAAGGGGTGAGTAGATGGATGTAGAACGCTTTATAGCTGAGATTGAAGCGAATATTAGAAATTTTGAACGTAATATCAACAAAGCAATTGCTCAATCTCAAAAGCTCCCTGATGAAATTGAAACGGAAGTTGAAGCTAACATTAGTGACTTCCGTCGTGGCATCTTACAAGCAGAAGCATTAGCTCGTGCTTTTTCTGCTAAGGATATACGTAAAGAAGTGAAAATTGATGTAGATAGAATGGGATTTAGAAATGCTTATCATGCGATTCAAAAGAATTTCACTGAACCGTTTAACAGACGTTTAGGTGAATTGGCTACAAATATTAGAACTTTTGGTACAGTGTTTGGAAATATGATTAGAGGTTCATTAATTAGTTCTATTACTGCTTTAGTACCGATTATAGCTGCTGCTACCTCAGCAGTAATGGCGTTAGGTAATGCGGTTGGTGTGACTGCAGGTAATTTACTCGCATTTGTCGGTGCAGTGGGTGTTGCCTTTGGAGGTGTCGCTGCATATGGTGGTTTAGTCGCATCTGTACTTGCTAGGTATAACGACGAAGCATTTGTAGCAACAGAAGCATCGAAACAATTCACTTCTGCAATAGATGATATTAAAGCATCGTGGAATGGAATTGTGAACATGCATCAAGAAGCTATATTCACACAAATGGCAAGTGCGATCAATACAGCTAACTTCGCTTTACAAGCAATGACGCCATTTATTGATGGTGTAGTTGATGCAATTGGTAATATGACAACTGAATTAGACACTTTCGTTCAGAAGTCACCAACGATGACTCGTTTCTTCGAGAATATGAACACTACAGGTGTACGAGTATTTGATAATATCGCTCGTGGTGTTGGTCGATTTGGTCAAGGTTTAATTGATACCATGAATGCTGCAATGCCTTTAATCGATTGGGTAGCAGAAGGGTTTAATAACCTAGGTACTCAATTTGCCAATTGGGCAGACAGAATGGCTGAAACAAATGGATTCCATGACTTCACAAACTATGTAATGGAAAACATGCCTAAAATAGGCTCTATTTTTGGAAATGTTTTCTTAGGAATCATTGATTTATTCGCTGCATTCGGACAAAACAGTAGCCACGTATTCGACGGTCTTCAACGCATGACAGAACGCTTTAGAGAATGGGCGAGTGAATTAAGTAATAACACTGCCTTCCAAGACTTTGTAGGCTATATAGAGCGTAATGGACCTGTTGTAGTGAGTTTAATTGGCAACATCATTACAACGCTTGTAAACTTAGGTATCGCAATGGCACCGCTAGGTGAAAAAGTACTAAATGTGGTTAATGCAGTATTTGAATTTATGAGTAGCATTCTTAAAACAAATCCAGTCATCGGTTTGATTATCGGCTTAGTCACAACTCTAGCAGGGATATTTATGATGGCTATGCCGTTGATTATCATGGTTGGTACTAGTTTGGAATTCTTAACGGGAGCATTCGCTATGGTAAGCGCACCTGTATTAGGCGTAATTGCTGCAATCGGTGTACTTATAGGTACTCTAGTATATCTTTGGAACACAAATGAACACTTTAGAACAAATGTTATTAATATATGGAATCAAATAAAAACCGTGATAACAGCTGTAATCGTCATGATCGCGAACGTTATTAGAATGGTTTGGGGTACAGTTGTAAAGTTTTGGAACACACATTCCGAATCGATACGTGCAACTGCAGAAACGGTTTGGAATGCAATATTCACTGCGATAAGCTTTGTGATTGGTTTAATTTATAACATTGTTGTGACAATATACTCAGCACTTGTGTCTTGGTGGCAAGAAAACAACCAAACTATATTGAGTGTAGCAAGCACTGTATGGAACACTGTATCTAATGCAATTATAGTTGCAGTCGGTATCATATCGAGCATTGTACAAGCAGTATGGGGCGGTTTAGTTGCTTTCTGGGAGCAAAACAACGTTGTCATTATGAATGTTGCAAGTATGGTTTGGAATGCGATAGTCAATCTGATTGTTCCAATCGTAATGACGATCTGGAATACCATTTCTACAATTTGGGGGATGGTTTCAGCCTTCTGGTCTGAACACAGTAATACAATCATGACTGTTACATCTGTAGCATTCAATGTGATTGCCACTGTTATTGGTGGCGTCATGGCTGCGATATTCACTGTGATATCTGGAGCTTTAACATTGATAAGTGGAGTATTCCAAGTATCTTGGGCATTGATTACTGGAATAATTCAGACAGCGATGACAATCATCTTAGGCATAGTTGATATTTTCATAAATCTATTCACAGGTAATTGGGAAGGATTGTGGACTTCTGTCCAAGAGTTTACAGGCAACATAATGGAATCTCTTTGGACGACAATCACAGGTGTATTCGGAAAGATTGCTGAAACAGTAGGAAGCGTGTTCGACTGGATCAAAGAAACGGTTGGACTAGCAAGCGAAGAAGTATCAACTTCAACTCAGACCATGGCTACAAATGTAGAAACTTCTACAAGTCAAATGGCGACATCAGCAAGTACCAATACAAGTCTTATGTCAACCAACGTATCTACAAATACAAGTACAATGGCAAACAATGCATCACTAGACTTCAATAATTTACTCAACAACGGTATAACGAACTCAACTGCACTGAATACAGGTGTAACTACACAGACAGGTTATATGAGAGAACATGCGAGTGCTGACATCAATGGTTTACTTACAAATGGTACTACGGACTTCGCAGCACTACACAACGCTGGTTCAACAGAAGCATCTGGGCTAAGTACTGACTTCTTATCACAGATATCTGGCATGTCTACAGGTGCAACTGGTGAGACTTCTAGTATGGAAGCTATAATGAGTGGAGACTTTAGTAGCATAGCTTCCACAGGTAGTACTGAGATTGCAGGATTAAATACAGATGTCATCTCCGAATTTACGAATATGAACACAGGTTCAACTGCTGAATTAGACTCATTATTGAATAATACAACGACAGACTTCTCAGAAATAAATAGTACAGGTACATCTGAAACTGAAAGTATGAACAAAGGTGTTACACAAAGTTATAAAGCAATGCAAAACGCAGGCACACAAGCGATGCAAGCATTGTCTAAGGTGACTATATCTGCAATGCAACAAATGACTTCCGCTACTGCATCTGCTATGGGAGCTATGGCTGCAGCAGTATCAAGTGGTGGTGCAAGGATTGTTTCAATCATTAGTAGCACTATGGCTCAAGCTGCGGGTGTAATGAGAGCTGCGTATGGTCAATTTAGTAGTGCAGGTGCTTATGCAATGAGTGGTTTTGTAGCTGGTATGAACTCGATGAGTGGCTCAGTTATGGCTACGGCATCAAGTATTGCGAATAGAGCGGCTGCCACAATACGTGCTGCATTGAAAATTAAGTCGCCATCAAGAGTTATGATGCAGATTGGTGGATATACTTCAGAAGGTCTAGCACTTGGTATCGCTCAAGAATCAGATCGTGTAGTTAATGAGATGCTTAAAGTGAGTAATCGACTACAGGATGCATATAGTCCTGAGTTGAAACCAATCGGCATGGATGTTGATAAACGTAATCTTGAAAGTTCTATTACAGCATTTGGTCAAGCTGAGATTAACCACGAATTAGATAACGGATTAGAAATCAATCAAAATGCCAACATCAATCTTAATCTCGGTAATCGCTCATACAGAGCCTTTGCGGAGGATATTAATCATGAGAACACAAGGGTCACGAACCTTGAAGAATCGTACTTAGGAGGTGCTTATTAATGTTTGAAGTTGAATATGAAAGACCAGGCGAACGCACGGGGGAACTCCATGTGCCTTCGTCTTTTTCTTTGCTTGTAAATGGTCGGAACGTTGATAGTTATTACTCAAGTGATTATTTGAGAATAGAAACAGTCAGTGTAGACGGTCGTTTAACCAATGCTTATGACATTTCAACAGAAACACCTGCTAAGTTTGATGGTTCTATGATTATGAGTAAGCGCATGAAAGCAAAAACTATTGATGTAGAATTGCTAATCGATGTTAAAGATGAATCAGTGTTCAAAAACTTCTTGAATGAATTTAATCTGAGATTAAAGAATACAAACTATATCACATTCAAAGACGAACAAGAATTTACTTACTATGTGGAATTTGAAGAAGCGAGTGTTGTACAACAAGCAAGTGCTTATCGTATGAATTTGAGCTTTTTATGGCACAATCCTGTGAAGTATAAACAAGAACAAGTGATTGACTATACTAATGCTCAAACGTTGTCTATCGACTCAAAAGTACCTGTAGAACCTAGAATACGTATTGTGTTTGAAACAGGTGTTAAACAATGGTCAATGCGTAATACAACAACAGACATGAATGTAAACTACAAGCATGACATTGTATCTGATCGTTATCAGATTGATGTTGCTAGACAACTAGTAACTAAATCAGACGATGAGTTAAATGCGATGGACGGTTTAGAATTTTCATCTGATTTAGAAGAATTTTTAATCAAAGACGGTGATCAAATCGTTGTTACACCAACACCGAAAAGTATACAGATTAGATATAGAGGTGTTGTGCTATGATTTATTTATTTAATAAAAAGAAAGAATTGCAACGGATTGTGCCTAGAAAGCACATAATTAGTGCAACTCAAACAGTAGAAAGGAACGGTGTCTATCAGCTTACTGCTGAGATGCCGTCTTTTTATGTTGATAAAGATAGACGAGAGACAAATTATAAAAAGCTAGTCGAAGATGCAACGTTTGTTGGTCATTATGATGTTCAGAAACGATTTCAGATATATAAAATTTACGGTACTAATCTCACTGCAGACGAACGTGGTGAACGTTTAATTATAGATGCAGTCCACATCTTTTTTGATGAAGCAAAAGCACTCGGTAACATCCACGATAGACGTTTTAGAGATAGTGAAGCGAAAGCTGCTGCAGATGTTGCATTTAATGCAATAGGGTGGCAAATAACAGACTATGATGTCACAGATCGTCATGATATTAACTTCTATCGTGATAGTGTCACAAACGCATGGAATAAGTTGATTGAAACGTTCGGTGTTGAGTTCGACTATGAAGTAAAGTTTGATGGTCAAAAGATTGTTAGTAAAAATGTCATCGTGAAAAAAGCAATTGGACGTTGGACTGGTGAACGTTTCGCTTACGGTACAAATATACTATCACTCACACAAGAACAAGATGAATCTGAAATCTATACAGCTGCAGTTGGACGTGGACGTGGCGAAGAAGCAGGCGATGGCTATGGTCCTCGTTTAGAATTTGATGAGATTGAGTGGTCTAAAGATGGTATTCAAAAACCAAAAGGTCAAAACTGGATTGAAATACCTTCTGCAACACAAGAATACGGCTTTTATGAAAATGGTGAGATTAAACCAAGAATTGCACCAGAAGTCGTTTTTGAGAATATAGAAAATCCAGTTGAGTTAGCTAACGCCACATACCAGTGGTTATTAGAAAATTGTGTGCCTAAAGCGACTTGGACTACGAATGTTGCCAAAATAGGAAACCTAAATCTTGGTGACGGTGTTGCTATCATCTATAAACGTGCAGGCATTGTTAAACAAGCACGAGTTGAAAAGATTGAACACAACTTATTAGATCCTTCACTTTCTAAACTCACACTAGGTGATTTCAAACACTTTAAAAATCGACAACTGAAACGACTAAACTCACAGATTAAACGTGCAAATAGAGATGCTAGGTCTTTAATTACACAGTTAAAAGAAGATTTCGATGCATGGTTTAATGCACAAGCTATAGCTTTTAGAAACGAGTTCGAACAAGCCAAAATCGACATCTTAGCGGAAGTTGAAGCAGACCGTGCTCGAATGGAAGCCGAGTTTAACCAAGCGCTTAACGACTGGACAGACGCATTTAACGCAGACGTAGAACAGGCGTACAAGGAAGCCGAAGAAAACTATGCTCGCATTGAGCAAGAGATTACCACTGCAGTTGACACTGCTCGGAGTGAAATTGAACAGGGCTACAATGACGCAGTTAAAGAAGCGCAACGCTTAGCAAAAGAAGAACACGATCGCATTAGCGGAGAAGTGACCAGCTCTATCGATACCGCAAGAAGTGAGTTAGAGCAAGGATATACCGATGCAGTCGAACAAGCTAAACGTTACGCAGAAGAACAGTCTAAGGCACATTCTGATGCAGTTGAGAGTAAGCTAGACGATGTTACAGGTAGTCATGCGGATATGCTTGCGGACTTGCAAAGTGATGTAATGGATATTGACAAGTTTTTAGGCGATAGTCGTAGTGTGACATTAGATGAACGTTTCCAAGATATTACAATGAACTTTGAAGAACGTATTCGTAATATAGATAGTACGCACTACAATATTATACGTGGTACATCGTTCGATAATCCCGATTTATTCGCTGTACATTCACAAGTTCAAGTCATCACTAATGAAGTCGATAATTTCGTGAGAATGGGGACGGGAACGTCGAATCTACCTTACGTTATGAACATGGAATACTTCAACGTCAATAAAAACGAGACATACTATCTTGTCTTTATGTACCGTACTACAGAAGTACCTGAAATAGATTTCATTGAAATACGACCGCCAAGCGAATATGGTACTGGGCAGAAAATCGATTTAACGATGACCGCTGAAGAAAAAGCGACAGTGATGACAGGGCATTGGACTAAGAAAGTTGTGGAAATTGTACCCGACAGAACAATGCCAGTTAGATTGTTGCTCGGTACAAACTTCGGGGCAGGGAATACCCAAAAAGGTGTTATCGACTTTAAGAAACCGTATCTAACCACCACAAATAACCGTGAGTGGTTACCGCATCCAGATGATGCTACTCAAAACGTATCTGAAATTATTAGACGAGTCACGTTGCTTGAAGACGGTCAATCCGAGTTGATTACACGAAGCGAATACGATTTTGAGACAGGTAATTTAGACCAATATATCAAGTCAGTTGAAGAGACTGTAGAAGGCAATAAACAAGTGTTACAACGAGTCGATAATTGGCAAGCGACGAATGGTGCGAGTATAGAAGAAACGATATATGGCTTTAATCAAAAAGTTTGGTTGAATGACATTTCAAGCATTGGCGCCAACTTGATTCCTCAATCCGCATCAGCTTGGGAAGACGGTGGGATATTCACCGCAAATGGATTGAATAACAATTCGAATATGTCTCGTATGCGATTAAAAGAGTATGTCGATGTCACACCTGGTCAACCTTATACCTTTTCGGACAATTCAGCGTATGTATCTGCAATTAATTATTGGTGGATATTAGAGTATGACAGTAACGGCAATTTCATGAACAGTGCAATTAGTAGTGTTCGTGGGGCAATTCGAACCTTTACGCCAGTCGGTAGTAAATTACGATTTGCAGCAATTAACATTGATGGTTTCAATGTTTACCCGTCAAATATGCAACATGAAGATAATCGTATCCAAGTGAAATTGGAACGTGGCGAAGTGGCAACGCCAATGCTTAACGCTATTTCTAGAATCGAACAATTAGCGGACAAGATCGCCCTACAAGTCCAAGAGTTAGACGGTGAGTTCTTAACCGAATCTGACGTAACTGTCCGTGCAGACTACGTACAAATCGCATCGAAACGTATTAGTGGCGACACAATCGGCTCAATGCTAAAAGTAAGTCCGTCTGGTATTGATGCCATCGCATCTCAATTACGATTGTCAGGTGATTTATTTGTTAAAGGCGATATTACGGCGCTAGCAGTAGAAGCAGTAGAAGCGAATTTTAGTCAGTTGTATGCAGCGGAACTTGGTGCTGGAACGATATTAGCGAAACACATTGCATCTGACGCAATTCAAGCACGACACCTTCTTGTGTCTAACGCAATGGTTGAAAAAATCGTCGCAAATAGTGTGTATGCAGATGATGTTAATGCTAAAGCGATTAACGCAATTAATGGTAGATTTGCAAGTTTATTTGCAGCCGAACTCGATACAATCGAGCTTAGGGCTAAGCATATCGGTGCAAATGCCATCGGCGCTCAGCACTTATGGATTGACCAAGCGTTGATTAATAAACTATCCGCAAGCAATATGTTTACTGACATGCTATACGCTAAAACAATTGATGCAATCGACATCAACGCGGGGCGGGTACGTTCCGCAATACTTGAAGCAGACGTCATCACAGGTGCGCACTTAGCGGTTGGAACGACGATGATTGACAAGTTGTTCGCCACAAGTGGACGTATTGATCAACTCATCGGTAAAGACTACTTTATCCAAAACATTAAAGCACTCAGTATTGAAGCAGTCGAAGGGAACTTTAGCAGTTTGGTGACGAAATACTTTAGTGCCAACTACATCGACGTGGATTGGATAGACGGTAAAAACGCATGGTTCGAGAGTATGTACACATCTAACGCTATGATAGCTAGGCTAACCGCACAACATGCGTTTATACGTGATGTACAAGCTATAGAGATTACCGCTAATCAACTTAACTTAGATACGCTTAAGAACCGATTCAATCAAATTGAAGGCGGAATACACATCACTCGTGCAGTCGATGGTGTGCGTTGGATTGAGAACGGTGTGCCTCGTGGAAACGTGCCTGTACAAACATACGATTCATATGCAGGTTCAAATATCCGTTTTAATGGCTTAAACTACATCACAAACTACTCGCATTGGCAGACGTTTAAATACTTCTACACGCCGCATGAAGGACGTATATTAAGAGTCGTTTGGGCAGTCGGACTACATGGCTCATCTGGTAGTGCGAGTGAATATGTCGAAGTACAGGTGGACGGATTTGGTAATAACAATCAGATTAACAACGGTGCAGGCAGTAGTAGTCGTCGAGTGTACGTAAGCCGTGGAGACACGGTCAATATTACGCAAGACATTCCATTACCCCCACCGAATTACAATTTAATGCAAGCCTATTTACAAGTCAGACGTAGTCCGTCAGGTACAGGTGTACAGAACGATGTATTCGCAAGGATACTTCACATCGGGCAATACGGTTAAGGCTTATTTTTTATGACTAAATTTAGGAGTGACGATATGAAATTAGCAACGACAAACAGTGCTTTAACATCGGTTATGGAATACCTTCCTAAAGTACAAGCAAAAGGACGAGTGAATCGTGCTCGCCAAAAATTGATGAAGAAAATTGCAGAGAAGTACCAAGACTTCCACGGCGATTTACAATCCATAAAAGCGGACACCGAAGATGAGCAGAAGCAGTTAGAAGAATTTGGCGAGCTATTGAAAGAAGAAGTGGTTATCGATATGGGCGAGCATGAAGGACTTATGCACACCTTGTATGAGTACATGCTTGACTACCCTTACGAGATTGACACGACACCAGGCGATAACAATAGCCCGTCAAATGCAGTCACGCACGACCACATTGTCGATGTACTAGAAGCAGCGATTGAATCAAAACAAATTACTGAAAAGGATGATGAATAATGAATCAGAAAACAGATTATGCAGTAGGACGTAAAGAAGTTGCGACAGAACATTTTGACTACGTACGAGTAAACGAACGTAACCTTTCGACATTTACAGCGTTTAGCTTTGACGAAGCAAGTAAATATGAGTCGCTTGAGCAAGCGCAGCAAATCGTGCAAGTACAAAATATGATGTCTGCGATTTTTGGCAATAACTACGAGTATAAAGTAGTAGAACGTAATACGAATTTTAGAGTGTTAAACGAAAACGGTGAAGAAGAACCTGAGCAAGAAGTACCAACAGATGCAGAGCCTACAGAGTAATATCCGTAGGCTTTTTATTACAACGAAAGGGGTGGTGTTATGTGAGTGAAGCACACAAAGCAGAGGTGCATAAAGTGATACGAAGGGAGAAAGTAAAGGTACTTCTGTACCCTGTCGCAATGTTCGCGCTAGTCTATGGCTTATGGATTTCTATACAGCCGTCTATTCTGCGCAATTACGACGTTTACAGGCTGATTAGCAACATCTTGGAACCGTACCAAATCGGTGGTATTTTTGTTGCTCTGGCGGTTGGTATGCTTGTGAGTTACTGGCTAAGAAGTCGCAGGTTACTATTTACCTTTACTATGATACTGATGATTATCTGGAGCGTATTTACTGTGTCATTCGTTATTTCCCCACCACCGAATACAGTGTGGCTATTATCAGCAACGTGGATGTACTTTAGCTTTGAATTAGTTAGGCGGGTGTAGCCCGATGAGTACAGAATACGTTGTCATGATTATAGTTGCATCCATCACTGCGGTAGGTGGTTGGATAGGGAATCACATCAGTAATAAGCCTAAGCGAGAAGATAGTCACATGAATAAAATCAACTTGATTATTACGCAGTATGAGGCATGGAATGAGGAACTAAAAGAGCGCAATGTGAAGTTAAAAAAAGAAGTACATGTATTACGTGAGAAGGTAGATTGTTTAGAAAAGCGTATTCGTGAACTAGAAGGAGGTGAGAAGAAGTGACTCCGAAAAACAATAAAACACAAGGTTTAGTTAGATTGGCAGTATTAGTAATACTACTCCTTAACCAATCGTTAATCAGTCTAGGTTACAATCCACTGCCATTTTCAGAAGAGCAAATATACGAAGGCTTATCGTCTGTAGCGTTAGTCGTGTCGGCAATTTACAGTTGGTGGCGTAATAATAACGTCACTAAAGAATCAGAACAAGCGCAAGTGGAATTAGAACGTAAAAAGAATCGTAAGTGAAGGGTCTACTGAACAGTAGGCTCTTTTTTATGCGAAAAATAAGGAGGAACGAATATGACAGACCGTAAAGCAGAAGAAATTGAGTTAGAAGAAGGTATTGGCGTTGAGGAAGTTCCCGAAGAAGGTTTTGAAGTCGAAGAAGTAGCGCAAGGCGAGTTTATCGGACTTCCAGAAGATGAAGCAGAAGAGGACGTTATGCCTGAAGAAACTGACGAAGTGGTCAATCACGATGAGTAACTTTATCGAAGAGGTTAAACGGAACATTCCTTCAAATACGAAAATATTACCGTCTGTAATCGTGGCTCAAGCGATTTTGGAATCGGCACGTGGCACGTCGGAATTAGCTCGTAAAGCGAATAATCTATTCGGCATTAAAGGTAATTACAACGGTCAATCCTACACCGTTCGTACAAAAGAATATCTGAACGGTAGATGGACGACAGTCAACGCTGCATTTAAGAAATATCCGAGTTATCGTGAGTCGATTATTGACCACGGTAATTTCTTCACGTCCACACCATGGCGTACACAGAATTATCAACGTGTTTTAAACGCAACTGACTATGAATCGCAAGCTAGAGCGCTACAAGCGTGTGGTTATGCAACTGATCCTCAGTATGCGAACAAGCTCGTTAATTTAATCGAAACAAATAACTTATCGTCACTTGACGGTAATAATGGAGGTAATAGCGTGGGATATACGATAGTAAATCAGATGAATCCGAGCATGTATAAATATAATGCACCATACTCGATGCAACCGTTAGAAATCTGTATTCACAATACAGCGAACACAGCGACAGCTAGAAATGAAGTGGCGTACATGAACCGTACAGCCAACTACACGTCATTTCATGTAGCTATAGACGACAAAGAAGCAGTACAAGCCATTCCATTTAACCGTAATGCTTTTGCAGCAGGAGACGGTGCAAATGGACGAGGTAACCGTAGAGCAATCCACATCGAAATTTGTTACTCATTAGACGGTGGAAATAACGGACATCAGTCGGCTCGATACCTTAAAGCAGAAGAAAACGCAGCGCTTTATACGGCGTATGTACTTCACCAGTATGGTTGGGGTATCGACAAAGTTAAGAAGCACCAAGACTACTCAGGCAAGTATTGTCCGCATGTTATCTTAGCGAACGGTAAATGGAACTGGTTTAAAAACCGTGTTCAAGCACACCTTAACGCTATTAAGAAAGGCTCGTCTAGTGCAACTAAGAAAACGACTTTTAAGCCAAAAGTCAGCAACAAACCACAAGGCGTTAGTGAGAAAGGTTGGCGTTTCGCAGGAACATTTGTTGCATCTGAAACGATTGTTGTCCGTCGTGGCTACAAGTCTACTGGTGCACCTCGTCTACACCTAAACAAACCAGTCGCAGAAGGTAGTTATCTACGTCCAGGCGACTTTATCAACTTCGACCACATATGGTTTGCAGATGGCTACTGGTGGGGACGCTTTAAGTATCCAGGTAGAAAAGACAGTAACTACTACTTCGCGCCACTAGGTGTACGCAATCCAGCAGTATCGTTTGGTAAAGCGAAACTGTGGGGTAAACTCACGAAGTTGAGTACGAAGAAAGACTCGAAAGTGCTAGATTGGCATAAGAAGAACGCAATAAAATAACAACATCATAAAACAAGTGATTTACTACAAACAATATAGTGATTTAACAAAATCCCCTCGAACAGTTACTGGAATGGCTGTAAGAGGGGTATACATAATTTACTCGATTGAGTATCTATCATTCAGTTTGTCTGTATGAGCCTTAAATACTTCTTCTAATGAAATATCATACTTATTTGCAATCACTGCAACATTGCCTAGAACATCACCGAGTTCTCCAATTAAATCCTCTCTATTTTCAGTATATGACTCAACTTCTTCATCTGGTCTATCTCTACCGATTTCCAAAGCACGTATGGCTCTAGCAACTTCACCAGTCTCTTCAGCAAGAAAGCCAATTCTTATGAAAATATCTAGATTTGACCATCCACGACTTTTATAATATTTTTCCACCCATTGTTGAAATTCAGTAGCATTCATTTGTATTCCTCCCAATAATTATTCGATTGTTATTATAACAAAAGAGAGATTATAGATAATATTTAACCTGAGTCATTGAAGGAAGAGGGGTTATTAGGTTTACTTCTGCTTTATTTTAATAGCTGAATTTGAATTATTAATAACTGATATTTCATTTTTATTATCTTTTATCCAATCGTTAACTCCTTTTACCACTTCTTCGCAAAAATGCTTGGGATTTAAAAAAATCTTATCACCAATTTGTTCTATTATTAAAGATTCATCACTAGCATCTAAAATAAGGTTATTAGCACCCAAAGTATCATTCAAATTATTTTTATGAATAGTTTGTTCACTCATATTTCCATTTCCATTATGTAGCAAAGAACACCTTAAGGCATATGCTAAAATTCCATTGAAATAAGTGTGCTCTACCTCATCTATTCCACCTACCAATCTATCTTCAGAATTCAACCAGTTTCTAAAGTCTTCAGGTTTATTAGAATTTCCTGGTTCATTAGAGTTCTTTGATAAATTAACTTTATATTGAGTGCAATATTCATCGAACCAATCAGCGTATTTCTTTCCATTAGTTTGATTTTTTTTAGCGCTCATTGAAGAACATATATCAATAAGTGTAAGTGAACCAATCATTGATAAAATCCAGTTTTCATCTTTTATTCCATCCGATACAGCACTAATGTAGGGAGCCATATTATCCTTTAGATCCATTTTTATCAGTCCTTTCCTTTTTAGATAATTCAATCATATACTATACATCAATTTATTAGTACTAAATAAAAATTGGTATTATTTTGAGTTTTGGGTACATAAAAGTATACTAAGTATACGTAGAACTTTCAGATTTCAAAAAGTTCTTCTAGACTCTTTAATTCCGTATTGATATTATTATAATAATGACGTGAAATTTGAGAGTGGTGTTTTTTGTGTATTACAATGTCAAGGGGTATCATGGCACTAAGACATCAATAGCCAATGAAGTATATAAAAATGGATTTACTTATACAAAGTATAATATTTATGAATCAAAAAAAGAAAGATTGCCCAACGATTTGGGATTTGGCACTTATTTTTTTGTTGATAATGATAATATTGTTTCTAAAGGTTATGACAACGCTAAAAGATACGCTCTGAAATACAAAAGAAAAGAAAATACTGATGCAGTATCTATCATTGTTGCTGATTTAACTTTTAATGAAAATCATTTTCTTGATTTGGACTTTGCAGATAACAATGCTTACTATCTACAAATACAAAGAGAAAATGAAAATTTAGCATACGAAATATGGTCTCAGAGCAAAAATGATGGTCATAAGAACAGAAAAATATACGATGGAATTTTTATAGAAATGATGATTGCAGATTTAGAAGAGAAAATGGGAATCACTATACAAGGTGTAAAGAAAGATACTTTTACTTCGTTTGAAAATGCGTCTCGATCAAATTTTTATAATGGTACCGAAATATCAGTTAGAGATCATAATTGTATTAATGTAAATAGGGTATCTAATTTATAAAAGGAGAGATTATTATGAGCATTAGAATTGGAGATTACCTTGAAAAGAATCATAAATTCACAAAAGGAAAAATTCTTCATGCTATGAAACTGTCAGGTATGTTAGAAGAAAATAAAAGTTACAACGTAAATAGAAATAATATTTATAATATAAGAATCAATAAAAAACATTCCCAGAATAAGCGTCGTAATAAAAAAGGGAATACTAAGGCGGCATAATTATGGCAGGATTAACTTTTGAAACATATTCTGTAGATAAAATGATATATCATAAAAATGAGAATTTCATCCCTACTGATGACGGAGAGGTCGATTTAGACCCGAGTTTTGATATAGTCATAAATAAAACTGAAAAAGAAGCAATTGTAGATATGAATTTCTCAGTTGGTTCTATGACCGATAAGACTTCCCCATTTTGCATAAAAGTATGTATTAGTGGAATATTTTTTTACAATGTTAATGAAGCAGAAGACGAACCATTTGAATCTTTTTTAAAAACTAATGCGGTAGCAATATTATTTCCATATTTAAGACAAATTGTTTCTAATCTGACAACTGTTACTAACGAATTCCCAACTTTTATTTTGCCAGTAATGAACATTGTTAAATATCTTGAAGATGAAGATAATATAATTATTAAAGAATTAGACTAAACCACCTCACAGCAGGTGGTTTTTTTATCTTTACACACCAAACATACGTTCGATATAATTATCTCTAAGGAGTGATTATATGGACAATAATCATACGAACTTAGACTACCGCTATATGCCACCGGAACTATTAAACAACAACATCCCACAAGGCAGGACTATGATCAAGTGGGCACCGTTTGCCACCATGCCAGAACAGTATGAGAACGTGGATAAGATGATAGAGGCACAAGTCCATGTGCCTGAGCCATACTTAACTGAGGACTTGCTACAAGCCTTAGAGTTGAAGTTACGTGAGTTAATCGATAGTAATGTGATACTGCGATATTGGTCTGTAGGGTATGAGCACCAAATCGAGTGCAAGATAGAGCATATAGACAACTGGAGTAGGGTGGTTAGTGTGAGTAAAGAGGGTAATCTTATATATGTAGAATTTAAGCATATTTACGAGGTAAGACGGTATGATTATATTTAGCTTATTCAGACGAACATTTAATAATTCGTTTATATGAGCTATAATAGAGATATACAAAAATAGTGTCCATGACAAAAGCCACCTGGGAAGAGGTGGCTTGTCAAAAAAGCGGTAGTATAGGGAACTGAGTTTTGAATTTAAAAGTTTTAAGCTTGGCAATATATTGTCAACTAGTGATTGTAAGCGTTGATATATAAGGTTTTGAAATTCCCTCCATCTCCGTTCTTAAAGCTTAACCAATTATGGTTAAGCTTTTTTTGATTCAATATATTTTACTAGTCATAAGCTATTTATACTGATTAATTTTTCTTATTTTTGTATAAAACTATCACTTTATTAATAGTGGACAAAATTTAACATTATAATGATTGGAACATTTTGTAATTTCTAATATTAATATTTATAAATCACTGTATAATCATTACAGGGGTGAGATTAGATGGAGAAAATCAAAAAAACTATAGAGTCAGAATCTTGGGTAATCACAGATGTGGATCAAGAGACAATCAGTTTTTATACAGATCGGTGGTCATATACTGTATTTAAACGTCCACTTTTTGGCTTTAGGATGACCATCTCATCAATAGATAGTAGCAAAATGGACGACTACATATTCAAAACAGAATCTGAACTCATTCAATTTATTAAAAAAAATAAACAGAAATGGGAGACACAAGTCTCTGGATTCAAATCTAAATAACTTCGATAATGTCGAAGTTATTTTATTTGTGAAGTTTTATCACATATTTACCCAGTGAAATGTTATTATAGTAAGGGTTTATTAAAAAAATATAACTTGGTGAATATAATGAGTATTAATAGTAAAGGTGATGGTTACTTGATTACATTAGCAGGGACAATAGGTGCTGGTAAGACAGAATGGGGCAAGGTTATTGCCAAACATTTCGGAGTAGATTTATTAGAAGAGAAGGTAGATGGCAATCCATTCTTGGCCAAGTATTATGATGATCCGGAGAGATATAGTTTCCATTTACAAGTCTTTTTCTTAAATCATCGTTTTAAGGCTATTAAGAGTGCTATGGCACATCCAAATTCTGTATTAGATCGATCAATCTATGAAGATGCAATGATTTTTGCGAGATTGCAGTTTGAAAATGGGTCCATGGATAAGGATGAATATGACACATATTTAGAGTTACATGAGAATATGATGGAGGAATTGCATGATTTATATAAACAGCAGGTTTTATATAAAAAATCACCTGATTTAATGGTACTCGTACATGGTTCTTTTGATGAGGTAATGAGACGTATTAGACGACGCGGTCGTTATTATGAGCAAATTGAAGGTAATCCTGGCTTACTGAAGTACTATGAAGACTTATATAATATGTATGAAAAGCAATTCTTAAGCGAGTATGAAGATAAAGCTATTTCTCCAGTTTATACAATTGATATTGATAAGATGGATATCTACGAACCAGAACATGTAAAAGAAGTGTTAGCAGGTATTGAAGAAACATTGAAAAATAATAGAGGATTCGTTCATCCTGAGGAACTAGAGTAAAAAAATGACAGGTGCCAATATTTTGGTACCTGTCATTTCATGTTTACGAACAGTTTATCAGAGTTAATTTGCCCTTTTAATTTACTTACATTCACATTCTCACCACTGAGCCATTTATTAAAGTCAAAGATAACTGGCTTTCTATCTGTACCTAGGGAGAAAAGGCTAGCTAAAGTTTTAGGGAAGTACATGGATGTGTGCAAGGTACCTGCTGAAGCATCATACTTATGAGACGCGATACCATTTTTCATCTGATTCATTATTTTAAAAGCTTCATAAGGTTCTGGCTTATTGTTTTGGAAGTTGATGATGTTCTCTTCACGTTCTCTTGTTTCTTCTTGTCTGTAGCGATTTTCTTCATTGAGAACATGGAAGTGATTCGTACATACATAAGATTGTCTATGGATGACTTTTCTTGGTGAAGCTTCTATTACATAAGAAATACCTGCTTGATCTTGTACTACGTAAGAAAATGAATGACGGTGAGGAATTTCCTTGAGTAAATCGATTGCATCAGCGACGGTTTCACACGTCTCTAAGACAAGTCTTGAAATCATGCTACATAAGAAACCATCCGAGCTCTTCTTAGTATGAGTAAAGTTATAACCGATAGTTAAGCCTTTTTCATTCATCCCATCAATACGGCCTGCGATTTGCATTGAAGGCCCGACTGTACTAAAACCTTGGTCGGTTGGTTGATAAAAAACGTAGCGACCTTCATAGCCTCTCGGGTGACTATCGTAATTTCTAATGAGAAAATCCTCATCTGCAAATATAGAGCAGCCGCTCACAACTAACTCCAAATAGTAGCCGCCAAATTGTTGTAAGGCAGTTTTAGTGTCTAAATCTAAGGCATCTCTTAAGCCGAATATTTCTTCAACGATTTGTGGGGCAATTTTTTTAAGGAAATGAATTGATAATGATTCATCAGTTATAAAGTGCCTGTTCATGCGTGGTTTCCACTGTTTCTGTCTGTTCTTTAAAATAGGGGAGGCCTTTAATTTTTCACCTTGATAGCGGCCAAAATCATAATGACTACCTCTAAACTGAACGACATCGCTGTAATATGAGTTCATGACCACACTCCTTGTTTAATAATAGTAGAGATATTATAAACTGTTTTAGATGTATCTAGAAATTATCTGCTTATAGACAAAGAGAAGCCGTACTCTGGGTCTGAGTACGGCTTCGTATAATGTGCGAATATAGATTAAAGTAGCTGAAAATGATTTTTATAGAATTAATAAGAGGGGGCCTATTAATATTTAATTGATAATCATTTTCAATTACTAATATACAATGTAATTGAGAATGAGTCAACGGTAATTGAGAAAGTTTTTCAATTAACTATGACTATTATGTGTCACAAGATGTACGTGTGTACCTGATGGGTCAACAGCATCAACAAATGAATCATTAATTTCAACTTGATAACCAAGGTCAGTTAATCTTGATACTGCAGAATCTAGAACGTCTTGTGATGGGTATACTAAATCAAAATAATCGAGGCCAACTGTACCTTTTTCACTAGCAGGTGCACCCACGCCGTTCCAAACATTAATTGCAATATGGTGATGATAATTTTCACTAGACATAAACAATGCCTGTCCACCAAAGCGTAGGGCAACATTTAAACCGAGGCCTTCAGTATAGAATTCTTCACCTTTTGATAAATTACCAACATGTAAGTGTACATGGCCCATTATAGTACCTTCAGGTAATCCTTTAAAGTCATTTGGGTTAGGCTGATACTTAAGTAAGTCTTCAGCATTTAAGCTTTCAGTAACCATATGCACTTGACCGTCGTTCCAAATCCATTGCTCAGGATCTCTATCAATATAAATTTCGATTCCATTTCCATCGATATCCTCTAAATACAATGCCTCACTAACGTTGTGGTCAGCAGAACCGAGTGGTATACGTTTAGATGCTAAATGCATTGTGATAAGTGCTAAATCTTCTCTCTTGGGTAAGAGTAATGCAAAGTGATATAAACCACTTGTACGGTGATTAGGACGGTCGCTTTCTGCAAGATTAATTCTTAATAGTGTGTGTTTCCCGTCTACTGTGAAATTGACTGATGTTTCAGTTTTAGATAACACTTTAAAACCAATTATATTTGTATAAAAATCAGTTGATTTTTCTAAGTCCTTTACATTTAGTGAGACAGTGTTTGTATAAATTGCGTTATTTTTATGAAATTCCATAACATTTCCTCCATTTACTAACTTTATGTAACTAAGTATACAATTATAATTACGTAATAGCAAGTAATATATTTTACTTTTATTAGGTGGTGATTTGTGCTATTATATATTGAAAGAGGAGTGATATGCATGGCTCAACACGAAATGTGTCCCCGTTTTGAAAAAGCGGTCAATATATTAAGCCAACGATGGACTGCACTATTAATCTATCAGATGATGGATGGAAACTCTCGTTTTGGTGAAATTCAGTCTGCAACTGGCGTGAGTGGTAAGGTTCTATCAGATCGTTTGAAGAGTATGGAACAAGAAGGACTAATTACACGTGAAGTAATTCCAGAGACACCTGTTGTTATTAAATATTCATTAACAGAAAAAGGGAAGTCTTTAGAACCGGTACTTAAAGATATTGAAGACTGGTCTCAAAATTGGATTGAACATCCAAATAAACAAGAAGCATAAGTGAAAAACACCACATATCCTATTTAATGACAAAGAGCCATAGGATATGTGGTGTTTTATTTATTATTCGGACCAAACGCCAACTTGGTCTTGTTTGGCTTCCTCCTCAGCGTCACGTAACAGGTCTTCATATTTATCATTAGGAGGATGAACGTAATCGACAGTGGCTAAGCCTTCACGTACAAGTGTTTCATTAACCATTTCCCCATCTACGTAGACATATGCAAGGTAGCGATCGTAATGATCTGTTTTTTCTTCATCGAACTCAACTGTAATTTCTTGAGCGTTATCTAAGAGTTCTTGTGTCCGTTCAAATGCTTCTTCTGCATAAGGGTCGTCTTCATCACCATCTCTCCCGATTTCAGGTGTATTGATAATTAGATACCTAAAATTGTGGGTGTCACCTTGATAGTTAAATCGTGTCGTATCACCATCAATATGTTGGTCTACAGTAACAACATTATCTGAAGAAGTTTCGGCAGATGAATTTTCATCGTCATTACCTGCAAAATTATCGTTATAGACCGTAACACCAATGAAAAGTAGTAGGATGACTATCATTCCAGGTATACCGAGTTTTTTAAGATGTCTAGGTCTAATTAATTTGTTATTTGGTTTGTTTTCGTTAGCCATATGAACTTCCTTTCTACATACATATAGTTTAATCTTATATTGCTTTAATACTGAAAACAATTGTTTATTTCCTTAAAAACTTTAGTTATAAACTTAAGGTAGTAAAGAAAGTGTAAATTTGATATAAGAAAAGTGTTAAAAACACTTGAATTGTAATGTAGAAACCAGTAATATAAATAACAGACATTAAATATATATTAAATAATATTATCGCGGGATGGAGCAGTGGTAGCTCGTCGGGCTCATAACCCGGAGGTCGTAGGTTCGAATCCTTCTCCCGCAATTTTCTTATGCTTTACATAAGCGGGTCCCGTGGTGTAGCGGTTAACATGCCTGCCTGTCACGCAGGAGATCGCGGGTTCGATTCCCGTCGGGACCGCCATTATTATTTATCATTTAGTATGGTTTAGTAGCTCAGTTGGTAGAGCATGTGATTGAAGCTCACAGTGTCGGCGGTTCGATTCCGTCCTGAACCATTTTTAATGCGGGTATAGTTAAATGGTATAACCTCAGCCTTCCAAGCTGATGTTGTCGGTTCGATCCCGTCTACCCGCTCTTTTATTCCACAGTAGCTCAGTGGTAGAGCTATCGGCTGTTAACCGATCGGTCGTAGGTTCGAGTCCTACCTGTGGAGCCATTTTTTGTTATGGCCCGTTGGTCAAGCGGTTAAGACACCGCCCTTTCACGGCGGTAACACGGGTTCGAGTCCCGTACGGGTCATATTCAGAAGTGTAATCGCACTTCTGTTTTTTATTTTGGACAGCTGGCCGAGTGGCTGAAGGCGCACGCCTGGAACGCGTGTAAACGGCAACCCCGTTTCGAGGGTTCAAATCCCTCGCTGTCCGTTAGAATGATAGAAAGAGTGGACACGTGTCTAAACGCGTGTCCATTTTTTATGCTCTCATTTAGTAAAATTAAAGGTTCACATATATGTCATAATAATCTAAAAATTTTTATGAATATCATGGATATTATTTGAGAAATTTTGTATTTAAGAGATAATAATAGTAGAACAACATTTGAAAGGATGATTGCAAGTGAGAGCGGCAGTATTTTACGAAGCAAAAGACATTCGCGTAGAAGATGTTGAAATACCAGAAGTTAAAGAGAATGATGTTAAGGTTAGAGTGGCATGGACGGGTATTTGTGGAAGTGATTTACATGAATACAACGCAGGTCCAATTTTCATTCCAAAAGATGAAGCGTCGCCATTAACTGGAAGACAAGCACCATTGACTATGGGACATGAGTTCTCTGGCGTGATAGAAGAAGTTGGTAGTGGGGTAGAAGACCTTAAAGTAGGAGATAAGGTTACTATCAATCCTCTAATTACAGGTAAGGTTCATGAAAATCCTTTAGTTGACATGTACAAAGGATTTACCTTTGTTGGTCTCGGTAGTGATGGTGGATTTGCTGACTTTACAGTCGTTGATCAGCGAAATATAGTCAAATTACAAGATGACACATCATTACAAATTGGAGCGCTTGTAGAACCTACAGCTGTTGCATTACAAGCTATTAGAGAATCTGAAATGAATTTCAGTGATTCTGTTGCTGTGTTTGGGGCTGGACCGATTGGGTTGTTAACTGTTATTGCAGCTCGTGCAGCTGGTGCTAAGGATATTATCGTTTTTGATTTAAGTGATAATCGCCTAGAAAAAGCTAAAGAAGTTGGAGCAACTTATGTCGTTAACTCAGGCAATGAGGACCCTGTAGAATTTGTGAAACAATACTATCCAGATGGTGTAGACAGAGCTTTTGAAGTCGCAGGTGTTCCGGTAACTGTGAATCAAGCCATTGCTGTGACACGAGCTCGAGGTATGGTAACTATCGTCTCTATTTTTGAAAAAGAAATGGATTTCAATCCAATGTTACTCACGGCAAGTGGTGTAAGAATTTCATCTACACTTGCATATGAGCCAGATATTTTTGAAGCAACTGTTAAAATGATCGAAAGTGGTCAAATCGACCCAAGCCAAGTCATTACAGATCAGATTGAACTGGAAGATGTTGTGACAAAAGGCTTTGAAGAATTGTTAAATAATAAGAATCAATCTAAGATCTTAGTTAAATTAAGTGGAGAATAATATATTCAGTTTTAGTGGCTCTCTGTGCTCATGACAGAGGGCCATTATTCATTTTAACATCAGTTTGCCCATCAACCTTTTAGGGAAATAATTTGTATGAGATTGTTGAAAGTGAGTGATGGTCTTGAATCAAAAATGGCATAATAATTTACCAATTTCCGATATTGTTTCTATTAGCCCTGTTGCTGGTGGGGACGTTAATGATGCATATAAAGTAGAAACTAAATCTAAAGAATATTTTCTCTTGGTACAGCCGAACCGTACAGAGGAATTTTATTTATCTGAAGCAGCGGGTCTTAAAAAGTTTGCTGAGATTGGTGTCAATGCACCAAAAGTAATCAGTAGTGGGGAAATCGATGGTGATGCATATTTACTGCTTTCATTTATTGTTGAGGGCAGTGGTAGTCAAGCAGATTTAGGTCATATGGTGGCTAAATTACATTTAGAACATAATGAAAATGGTCAATTTGGTTATGATTTTCCACATGAAGGTGGGGATATGACCTTTGATAATACATGGACGGATTCTTGGATTGAACTATTTGTGGAACGACGACTCGATGTAATTCGAGATATAGTCGTAAAAAGAGGTTACTGGAATAAGGATGATCTAGACCTATACGATAAAACACGCCAGGTCATCGTAGAAGCATTAGAAAATCATAATAGCAAACCGTCATTTTTACATGGTGATTTGTGGGCAGGAAATTACATGTTTGAACGTGATGGTACACCTGTCTTATTTGATCCGTCTCCATTCTTTGGAGACCGTGAATTTGATTTAGGTGCGACGACTGTTTTTGGAGGGTTTAGTGGTGACTTCTATGATGCTTATGATGAGGTTTACCCATTAGAAAAAGATGCATGGAACCGTATAAGATTCTATAAATTCTATTTGATTTTTGTCCATCTTGCGAAATTTGGTGGGTTATATAAGGAAAGCTGTAAAGAATTGATGTTGGATATTATGTCAGAAGCATAAATTATATGTAGTGGGGGTATATAATATAAAATTGCACTAATTGTGAGGGCGATGAAATATGGAAGAAGCTAGAAAAGTAATGAATAAGAGATTGAAAGTTTTGCAAAAGGCGTATACCAATTACAGAAATAATCCTTTTAATCCAGACTATGCACACGAAATACGTACAAATAGTAGGAAATTGAGAAGTATGTTTAATTTTATGAAGGAATCTATGGATGAAGCGGACTATGATCATGTTAATAATTCATTAAGAGATTTTGCTTTTATCTATGGACCAGTTAGGGAAATCGATGTATTAAATGAATGGTGTACGGTTGTTGCGACTAAAGAACCAGAGTTAAGTAATGAATACAAAGAATTATTTAATCATTTTACTAAAGAACGTCGTCGTGAAATGAATCGAACATTTAATAAGACGAATACTTTAACTTCAACAACAGCACTAGACGATGCATCTAAAGCCATTGATCAATTATCTTTTAAAAAGCCGAAAAAACTAGATAAGGACATTAAGAAGCAATTGCAAAAGAAAGAGGAAAAATTACTGAAAAACTTTGAGCATTTAGATTTAGAAGACTATGAAGGCGTACATGAATTAAGAAAAGAAGCAAAAAAATTACGCTATCCTGCTGAGGATTTAGGTAAATTATCTTCTGTGAAGCACAAGAAGATTGCATCAAAGGCAGAAGATATTCAGGATGATTTAGGTCAACTGACAGATGCAGAGGTAAATATTAGATTGCTTAATAACTATGCTGAGAAAACTGATAATGAATCGCTTAAACAATTATTTTTAGACCTTGCTGACATACAAAAGCAAGAGTTGCCTAGCAAGTAAAAAATGCATGCCATGAGGCGTGCATTTTTGGATTATATAAGTTTAATCAATTTTTCACACTTATTTTGTATACTCAAGCACTGCGTCTCTTAAAAATTCAGCACCTTGGTCTACATGTTGATTATAATAGTGCTTGAATCTTTCGTCTTGAACGTACATTTCCACCAAGCCTCTATGCGCTTCTTTTGAGTAAGAAGGCCAACTGAAGCTCAGCCACTCTTTATGTTTACTTGCGAGTAGTTTGGCAGCTTCAGAAGCTGGATCATTAGTTTGTATTGCTGTTTTTAACAACTCGATAATTTCTTGTTCTAGATTTCTGAACGCTTCGTAATCATCTTCACTCATGCCCATTAATTTTGCATTGCTTTCGTCTATGGTTGTATCACCATATTTTGCTCTAATTTCACTGCCGAATTCTGCTTCGTTTTTATTGATTAAATCTTTTTTAAACCCTTCAAATTTTTCTTGATCTGACATATCGATCTCTCCTTTATGATTCAAAATCGTCTTTTCTACGGTTTTGATTATTTCGTCGAGGCGGGTACGTTCGTCAGTCAATGCTTTATAGTGCGCATTTAAAGTGGTAAGCACGTCAAAATCACTATCTTTGATTATCTGTCTGATTTCTTTTAAGCCAACATCCAATTCTCTATAAAAAAGAATCTGCTGCAGCAAATCGACTTCTTTCTTACTGTAAATTCGATAACCGGACGTTGAGATTTTAGCTGGCTTGAGTAAGTCAATCTGGTCGTAATATCTCAATGTACGACTAGAAACGCCTGATAATTTTGCGAGCTGACTGACTGTATATTCCATATCATCCCTCCTGACATTTCTCATAATAAGAGTTGACGTAACGTCAAGGTCAAGTGTTTATTTAGAATTTTTGTTGTTGGTAGATATAAAAAGGGCAATGGCAAGAATTAAGAAGGCAAAAAAGGCAATACCAATTGCTATCAGTACCTGAATCATATTTATCTCTCCTTCGTTATCATCTTCAATGTATCATATTTATTTAGATAACATAAATTTAATGGTAAAATAATGTAAAGGAACTATAGAAAGAAGTTGAGAATAAATGGATCCCTTATCAGTATGGTTAGATGTAATTGTTATCGTCGGCTTGTTTATTGCCTTAATTGTGGCCTTAGGTGCATATACAGCAAGAAAACGTTCTGAAGTGATGACGACACAACCGAAATTAATGATTGATGAGGTGGGTTGGCGAACGGATGACCGCGGTAGATATATGATGTTTCGCATAGAAAACAAGAGTGATAACCCATTTCAAATTAGTAAGGTCTATGTAAAAGGTTATGATTTTACGACTAAATATCATTACATCAAAGAAGAAGATGAGAATGATGTTGTCATCATAAAATTTTATTTGCAACCAGACCAAACACTCAATGCACGTATAAGAATAAACTATCGAGACTTTAATAATAAACCCCACACAGTAATGTCAGTTCGTCTAGATATGGAAGGTGGAGAACTCACATATGAAGCTGAAGGTACTAAATTCATTCTAACCAAAACAAAATAATGATATAAAAAAGGTCAATGTGATTATCACATTGACCTTTTGGCTTACAAGTAAAAGTCTATTCTTCAGAATCCTCACTGGACTCTTCTGATTCAGCAGAATCTACTGTAGAGAAGTCAAGGTCCAGTGTTTCGTCAAGTTCTTCTGTTTCCTCTAACGGGTTCTCTCTAGCCTGAAGGTGAGTGTCCATTTCAGGGTCAAGTGGTCCGTATACAACAACTGCAGTCGAAGACTCCCCAGCATCAACTAATTCTGAACTTGCTGCTTTACCTTCATCGAACTCGCTGCCATCTTCTAAATCCATTGTTAAATTATCTGTTGGAGCTTCTCCTGCGTCGCTAAGTTGCCTAATAGCTAAGTCTAAACTGAATGATTCAGAAGGTGTTACAGCATTATCAGTTGTATTTTCAAAATCAAATTCTACGACAACTGCAGGTACAGACGTTTCATTACCTTCTTCGTCTGTTGATGGTACTTCAACGACGGTAAAGTTGTTGAAAGTGTAGTCACCATTTGCCCCAGAATACGAAAGTGAATCTTCGCTCGCTTCTTCTGTCCCTTCGTTGTCTGCTTGTTCTTCATCTGTGGCATTACCACACGCAGCAAGTGCTAGAGTTAATGCCATACCTCCCATAATAAATGGTTTTTTAAAATCCATTATAAATCCCCCTAAGTTTGATTGCTCAACTTTAATTATATAGAATTTTTTGTTAAATACAATTTCTAATTGAAATTATATTCCAGTTAATCCATAAATGATAAGGCCTATTGTCATAAGTAGCCCCATCACTGTGTTTAATTTACCCATTGAAGCCATTGCTGGAATCAATTCGACAGGGGTATTCCCTTTTTTCATCAGCATAATAGTTTTTATGGCTAAGGGAATTGACAGAAGAGGAATGAGTAGAAATACTGACCCCATATCTGTGAAAAATGCCATATAAATTAAGAATAAGTATGAAAATAGTAACAACACGGTTGCAGTCGCTACAGCAAATGGTTTACCGACTAATATCACATATGTTTTTCGACCGCTTTCCTTATCTTTTTTACGGTCTCGAATATTATTTGCCATATTTAAAAGACCGATAGTGATTGCTGATGGTATTGACATCAGTAGTGGGAAAACTTGAAGTGTACCAGTATGGATATAAAAGGTAATCATTATGATAACTGTTCCCATGAAAAAACCGGCAAATATTTCACCGAAAGGTGTCCAAGATATTGGAATAGGCCCGCCTGTATAAAGGTAACCGATCGCCATAGAAATCGCACCAACTAAGAGAATCCAAAAGGAAGAATTAATCGTGATGATTATGCCTAGTATCCCAGCGATTACATAAAAGCTAATCGCAATAGACAAGACAAGCTTCGGGCTCATGCCATTTCTGACAATGGCACCAGCAATACCGACAGACTCATGGGAATCGAGACCGCGTTTAAAGTCGTAGTACTCGTTGAACATATTCGTTGCAGACTGAATTAACAAAGTTGCAATTAACATGAGGAAGAACATGGTCCAGCGAATATCACTGAACAACATGACACTCGCAGTACCAATAAAGACCGGAACAAAACTTGCTGTTAATGTATGAGGTCGCGTTAGCATTAAATATTTTTTAATTCCTGTGTGAACAGTAGCTTCTTGCATGACTTTCTCCTTTAAAACATGATGTGCTTAATTTTATCATATTTAAGTCTTGTCCATACACACAGTCGTTAAAAAATGATAAAATGAAACTAATTATATTGAAGGTAGTGTGACTCATGAAATTAGAATCGTCTAAAACTTTTATAGAGCAGATCACTTTGGATTCTGATCGTCAGTATTTAACTTTACATCTCCCTATAAATGAATATCAAATCGACGAAGAGCAAATTTTTACTTATTTCAAGGAATCCAAGGGCTCACGCTATTGGTTTAGATCAAAAGATAATACATATAATACGATTGGTATTAATTATATAGATAGTATCTGGAGAGATCGATTTAATCCAATTGCTCTACAGGAAAGTAAACAAAAATTATTTTCTAATATTCAAATGGAACCACTTGCAGATCACTTAAAATCAAAATTGAACCTGTTTGGTGGCACGCTGTTTGATGATAAGGATACGACGGATGAGTGGAATGAATTTAGAATGGTCGAATTCCATTTACCGGAATGGCAATTTGATTTAAAAAATCAAGAATTATTTTTAACACGTTTAAAGTCTACGGCCAACTTAAATGAGTTAATTGAAGAAATAGACGAAGTCTTATCTTCTATAGAAGCGATAGAGTTAGTAGATAAGGATAAGCCAGTTGTTAAAAGTATGAGAGACATCTTCCCTAAAGAGTGGAAGGAATTAGTTGATGAGGCAATTGAAAACCTAGATGATGATTTTAAAAAAGTCGTGCTTGCTAGGCAAAAATTAATCAGGTTTGAGTCTAAAGCAAAGCGCTTGTATTTAATAAGGCGTTTAAAAGACGAGGCAGATACGTACACGATTTACTATGAAAAAGGGAAGTCGACCTTTGTATCTAAGACACCTGAAAAATTGTTTTCAATTTATGGTGAAGAATTAAGTACAAATGCGATTGCTGGTTCTATAGAAAGACTCGTTGATCCTGACGAAAACGATGAGCACAAGGACTTCTTATTACAAGATGAGAAAAATCTGTTTGAACACAAAGTTGTTCGAGAGTCTATCATCAATGATATTGCACCATTTTCTGATGGTTTAAACTACACTAAGAAACCACAGCTACTAGAAAATAAATACATTTATCATTTATATACACCGATTCAGGCGATGTTAAATAGTGAAGCCGATGAATTTAAAATTTTAAAACAAATTCATCCAACACCAGCAGTTGGTGGACTACCAAAAGAAAAAGCAAGAGAGTATATCAAGGAAAATGAATATGGTACAAGAGGATTATACGCAGCCCCACTTGGCCTCATTCATCAAGATAAGGAATGTGAATTTGCCGTAGGCTTAAGATCAATGTTGATTTCAGCGAGTAGTGCGACCTTGTTTGCAGGTTGTGGAATCGTTAAAGGTTCTGATGCAGAAGCTGAATTTCAAGAAACGGAGATCAAGTTCACACCGATGTTAAACGTCCTGGAGGCGACTACTAATGACTTATACAAGCGAACTAACAGCGCAAACGTTTAATTATATTGATGCCTTATATGAATACGGCATGTCTGAAATTGTAATTAGCCCAGGGTCGAGATCAACGCCCCTGGCTATTGCTTGTGAATTACATGAGCATATCAAAACTTACATTCACCCTGACGAACGTGGAGCCGCGTATTTTGCGATTGGCTTATCCAAGAAAAAAAGACAACCTGTTGGCATTTTATGTACTTCAGGTACTGCAGCAGCGAACTATACACCAGCGGTCAGTGAAGCGGGACTCAGCCATATACCATTGGTTGTGATTACTTCAGATCGTCCATCGGAACTTAAAAATGTAGGGGCGCCTCAAGCAATTAATCAAAATGGTATGTTTAGTAATTTTGTCCGTTACCAAACTGAATTACCAGTTGCAGATAATCATGATTCAGCGCTTAGTTTGATTGAAGACAAAGTGTTGCAAGCGAGTCAGTATTTTACTGGAGTAAACATGGGACCAGTACACTTTAATATTCCAATTAGAGAACCCATTATGCCTGAAGTCGAGCAGTTGGAGCATTTTCATAGAAAACAAAAGGATATAAGTGCCCCGTTAACAGTTCCTAGGAATATTGAACGATTAAATGGTCAAGGACTTGTGTTGATAGGAGAAACTGCAGAGGATTTGACTGAATTATTACCGCTACTAAATTCAAAAAATTTAACTGTAATCTGTGATCCTAGACAAAATATAAGAACAAAACTTGATAAGACAATAGTCAACCACGATATGATCTTTTCACATTTAACGGAGTCCTTTAAGGCATACATTGATGAATCAGCGGATTTTATTATTAGAATTGGTGAGCCTGTAACATCTAAATTAACAAATAATTTTTTAAAATGGACTTCAGTCCCACAATTCCTAATCAGTGAATTTCAAGATATTAAACCATTCCCTAAGACACCAGATGTGACTTATTATGGGACAGTTTGTGAAATTTTACCAAGGTTAGTAGAGTCCACAAATCAAGCTGATTTAAGCAAGCAGTTTGAAGCTTTATCTAATGAAATTAGTCAGTGTGTTGATAAGCACATTGGTCAATACGATGACGAAGGTCGATACGTCTACGATATAATTCAGGGCACAAATGAAGAAAGAACATTCTTCTTATCTAGTAGCATGCCAATACGAGATTTTGAACGCTATGACACGCCTGTTAAGCATGATGTTTTTTCTAACCGAGGTGCCAATGGTATTGATGGTGTTATTTCAACGGCCTTAGGTTTGGCTACAAAAGAAAAAGTGACAATGCTCATTGGTGATGTATCTATGAACCATGACTTGAATAGTTTACTGATGGCTAAACTAGAAAATATTGATTTTACAATCATTGTCTTTAATAACAATGGTGGTAATATTTTCTCTTACTTACCGCAGTATAGTCATAAACCGCATTTTGAAAGATTGTTTGGGACACCATTGGATTTAAATTTTGAACATGCTGCTAAACTTTATGATTACGAATATAATCGTGTAAGTTCTATTGAAGCACTGACTAGTGACATGCTAAACAAGGACGGTCGTCAGTTGATAGAAATCATAACAGATCGTCAACATAACTTAGATAGTCATAATCGTCTTAAAGCTGAAATAAAGCAGTTGGTGACAGATTTTGAAGCTTAATTATGAGTTTTTAGATCATAGTCAGAGTCAAACTATTATTTTGTTACATGGGTTTTTATCGACAAGTAATAGTATGAAAAAGATTGCTGAATCTTTAAGTGATATTAGAAATGTCATCATAGTAGATTTACCAGGTTTCGCAGGTACGAAGAGTGTGGGCATTTCCTATACTATGAAGGATATCGCAAGTGGACTGGATGACATCATTAACGAACTAAATTTAAGTCAGGTAGACATCTTTGGTTATTCTATGGGTGGTAGAGTGGCGCTTGCTTTTACAGTTTTACAGCCTAAAAGTGTTGAACGCTTGATTTTAGAAAGTGCCTCAGCAGGTATAAAGGATGAGGCAAATAGAGTGAATAGACAACAGCTCGATAAAGACCGACATGATAAGATGATTGAGAACTATCAGGCGTTTTTAAAGGACTGGCAAGCACTGCCACTGTTTAATAGTCAACAACATATAGATCCAGACATTTTAAATCAACAGCAAAGTGAAAGACAAAGCCTAAATCCATCGGAAGCAGCAGATAGCTTACTCAAGTATGGTACAGGAGTCCAAGACTCCTACTGGGATGATATAAAAAGCATCCATCAACCGGTCTTATTAATGGTAGGGCAAGAGGATGAGAAGTTCGTCTCTATAGGTAAAACGATGTCACAGCTTATAAAAAGTGCTAAACTAGAAATAGTAGAATCTTGTGGACATAATATTCATCTTGAAGCATATGATGTCTTCATAGAAATACTGAGAGCATATTTACAGGAGGAAGATTCATGACTAGAGTTTGGGAAACAATTAAAGAATATAGTGAGATTAAATACGAATATTATAACGGAATTGGTAAGGTCACAATCAACCGTCCGGAAGTACATAACGCATTTACGCCGGATACAGTACAACAAATGATTGATGCATTTACACGTGCAAGAGACGACCAAAGAATTTCGGTGATTATTTTAACTGGGGAAGGTGACAAAGCGTTCTGTTCTGGCGGTGACCAGAAGAAACGTGGTCATGGTGGTTACGTTGGTACAGATGAAGTGCCTCGTCTAAACGTCCTTGACCTACAACGTCTAATCCGTATCATTCCTAAGCCAGTCATTGCCATGGTTGCAGGTTGGTCAATTGGTGGCGGTAACGTACTTCAGGTTGTGTGTGACTTAACAATCGCTGCGGATAATGCAAGATTTGGTCAGACAGGACCTAAAGTAGGATCATTTGACGCTGGTTATGGTTCTGGCTACTTAGCAAGAATCGTCGGCCATAAGAAAGCACGTGAAATCTGGTACCTATGCCGTCAATACGATGCACAAGAAGCTCTCGATATGGGCTTAGTCAATACGGTTGTACCGCTAGAACGATTAGAAGATGAAACAGTAGAGTGGTGTGAAGACATTATGAAACATTCACCAACTGCCTTACGTTTCTTAAAAGCTGCAATGAATGCAGACACAGATGGACTCGCAGGTTTACAGCAGTTCGCTGGAGATGCAACATTACTTTACTATACAACAGACGAAGCGAAAGAAGGCCGCGATGCGTTTAAAGAAAAACGAGATCCTGACTTCGATCAATTTCCTAAATTCCCATAAAGTTTATAGTATAATCTAACACCCGTCTCTGATGGGTGTTTTTGAGGTGATTTAAGTGTCATATAAATGGCTAGAATCTGCTATGTTGGAAAATCCAGACAAGGTAGCGGTTAAATATAAAGGAAAGACTTTAAACTACAGACAGTTATATATGAAAGCACATGAGCTATCGACTCATTTAGAAACTTTAAATCAAAAAAGAGTCGGGCTTTTAATCGATAACTCTTTTGACTCAGTGATTCTAATACATGGTCTAATGTTACATGGCGTAGAAATGGTATTATTAAATACGCGTTTAACTGGTCATGAAATTAGATCACAGCTTGATGATGTCGTTGTTGATACAGTCATTACGACGGTTCAAGGTGAGATACCCGATACTAAAATGATTCATTTTGATGAGCTATATGATTTGCCATCAGCTACTGCAATGGTGAATCAACCAGATGCGGATGATATATTATCCATTATGTTTACTTCAGGTACCACAGGACGTTCAAAAGCGGTCCCACAAACCTATGGAAATCACCAGGCATCACATAACAATTGCCAGAATGAAATGAATTATAATGAAGACAGTGTATGGATGATGGTAAATCCGATTTTTCATATTTCAGGATTGTCAGTTATGTTTAGAACTGTAATGAGTCAAAGTACTTTAATTTTAGTTAATAAATTTGACCCTGAATCTGTGTGGTCAATCTTAGAAAATGAAAAAGTTAGCCATACTTCAATGGTTCCTGTGATGCTAAAACGCTTATTAAAATTTGAAGGTAAACATTTCCTTGAAGGCATACTGTTAGGTGGGGCGAGTACTACGACTAAATTATTAAAAACAGCAATCGACAAAGGATTACCTGTTTATAATTCATTTGGTATGACTGAAACTTGCTCACAGATTGTTCAAATATCCTCCAATGATAAAAACATTCTAAGTGGAACAGTGGGGAATATTCATACAACTGCAACTGAAATCAAGCTAGATGAATCGACTCATGAACTTTTGATTAAAGGTGACTCTGTCGTTAAGGAATACTTAAATGCAGATATGGATCATACTGATGGGTATTTCAATACAGGAGACGTCGCGAGTATTGATGATGACGGATACATTTATATTCTTGATCGTCGTAATGATTTAATTATTAGTGGTGGCGAGAATATTTATCCGAAAGAAATAGAAGATGTTGTCTATATGCTTGAAGAAGTGAATCGTTGTGTGGTCATTAAAAAAGATGATGACGAGTGGGGGCAGGTTCCCGTTTTACTTCTAGAAGAACCTGTAGATAAGTCCCGTCTATTAAATCATCTTTATGAGCATTTAGCAAAGTATAAAATACCAAGAGAAATACACTATGTTGATGAGATTAAGTTAACATCAACTGGAAAGATATCTAGAACAATTAATAGAAATATGTTTCTAGACCTAGATGAAAAGGTATTGAGAGATAATACTAAGATTTAGATTTTTTCTTCTTTGTATTTATTGGTACCGGATCGAACCCGCCTTCATGGAAGGGATGACATTTAAGAATGCGTCTTGTTGCTAAGTACGACCCTTTGATTGCGCCATGTTCATTTATAGCATCGATTGCATAATTAGAACAAGTCGGGTAGAAACGACAAGTCGGCGGTGACATTGGGGAAATATTTTTTTGATAGAAATGAACTGCTCTGATTAGAATTTTTTTCATTAGTCGATCACCTTTTAATAGTAGTACAGTTATTGTAGGCCGATAATACGTAGACTGCAAGGGGAGGAGTTTAAATGAAAACATTTAAAGATTTTAAAGGACGAGAAGTTACCTTAAAATATGAGTATGTCGATCAGACAGATCATGTGCTAATTATTCCTAAACTTAATAATCAGTTTCTGTTGACGCATCATAAAGAAAGAGGATTAGAATTTCCTGGTGGTAAAGTTGAACAAGGCGAATCACTTGTTGAAGCAGCACAAAGAGAGCTGTATGAAGAAACAGGTGGTTTGGTAGTAAACCTACATTTCGTTGGAACCTACACAGTAAATGATGGTGAAGATACCTTTAGTAAAGCGGCATTCTGTTGTAACATAGAACGCTTGGATGGACTACAAGATTATCATGAGACACTAGGGCCTAAGTTAGTCACACAAATTGAAGATATTGATGATGAAGATAAAAGCGAATTGTTAAAAGATGAATGTATTATTCATCTATATAATGAAGTAAGAGAACATGGTTGTCAGTAAAATAAACGGACCCAACAAAGTATAATTGTTGGGTCCGTTTTGTATATAATTATTGTTTAAAATCCGCCTTTAGCTGCAATTTCTGCAGATTCTTCACCGAATTTTTTGAAGTTCTCAATAAACTGATCTTTTAGTGCTTGTGCTTTCTCATTATAAGCATCTTTCGATTCCCAAGTATTAGCCGGCGCTAAAATTTCTTCAGGAACACCTGTGACAGCAGTAGGGATAGATAATCCAAAGACATCATCTTTAACAAATTCACCAAGTTCTAATTCACCGCTAATTGCGCGTCTAACCATTGAACGAGTGTGTTTGAGATCCATACGCTTACCAACACCGTATTCTCCACCCGTCCATCCTGTATTAACCAGGTAGACGTTAACATCATGCTTATCAATTAATTCACCTAGCATATTTGCATAGACTGTTGCATGTAATGGTAGGAACGGTGAACCGAAACATGTTGAGAATACTGGTTGTGGAGACGTGACACCACGTTCTGTACCTGCAAGTTTCGATGTAAACCCACTCAAGAAGTGATACATTGCTTGGTCTTTAGATAATTTAGAGATTGGCGGTAATACACCAAATGCATCTGCTGTCAGGAAGACAATTGTTTTCGGGTGACCTGCAACTGATGGAATACGTGCGTTATCGATATGGTTAAGTGGGTAAGCGGCACGTGTGTTTTCAGTTAATGCATCATCATCATAATCCGGATTACCTTCTTCATCAATAACAACATTCTCTAAAACAGAGCCAAATTTAATTGCTTCAAAAATTTCGGGCTCTTTTTCTTTTGATAGGTTGATTGTTTTAGCATAGCAACCACCTTCAATATTGAATACCCCATCTTCATTCCAACCGTGCTCATCGTCACCGATTAAATCACGTTCGGGGTCTGCAGATAGCGTTGTCTTACCTGTACCAGATAGACCGAAGAATAGTGCAACGTCCTTGTTCTCTCCAACATTTGCACTACAGTGCATACTCATTACACCTTGTTCAGGTAATAAGAAGTTCATGATAGAGAAGATGGATTTCTTCATTTCTCCACCGTACTCAGTACCACCAATAAGAATTATTTTCTTCTCTAATGAAACGAGTACAAATACTTCTGATTTTGTACCATCTACAGCAGGGTCTGCTTTAAAAGTTGGTGCAGAGACAATTGTAAATTCAGGATCGATCGCTAATGCTTCTTCCTTAGTCTCAGGACGAATGAACATAGTTTTAGCAAACATGTTGTGCCAACTGAATTCATTCACAACTTGTAGTTTAAGTTGAGTCTGAGGATCAGCACCAGCATAGCCATTAAAAACAAATAACTCTTCTTTTTCATTTAAGTATGTAGTAACTTTTTCAAACAAATTGTCGAATATCTCTTCGGAAATTGGTTGGTTAACGTCTCCCCAATCGACTTTATTTTCAGATACGCTATCTTTTACGACAAAACGATCTTTAGGGCTACGGCCTGTATATTCACCAGTTTGAGCACGTAGGGCACCAGTGTTTGTTAATGTAGCTTCACCACGTCGTAAAGAAGCCTCTACTAGTTCACTGTTTGATAGTTGTTTGTGTGTTGAGGATTTAGCGACTAAGTCCTCGATTAAACTCTTGTGATTAACCATGATTCGCCTCCAAAAATATTTGAATTAAAACGCATTATTTAGAAATTAGTATAACACATTACTTTTTACGATAACACTATAATAAGAGCACATCTATAAGTAATGATGCACATTTCTAATTTAAGAAATAAATTTAACTTATTATATTAGTTTGATTTGGTCTAAATCTTGATTATCACATATCAATATTGTAATATATAGCTAAGTTATCTCTTATCAAGAGGTGGTGGAGGGATCAAACCCTGTGAAGCCAGAGCAACCTCCTTTTCAAGAAAGGTGCTAAAGAATGCAGAGTAATTCTGAGCGATAAGGGAAAAGGGCGAGCCTTTTTCTCTATGTTTATGTGGAGAATAAGGCTTTATTTTTTGCTTTAGGAGATAGCTAATTTAGCTATAAAGGAGAATTTTAATGTCAGAAAGAAAGTTATTTACATCAGAGTCAGTCACAGAGGGACACCCAGACAAAATTGCAGATCAGATTTCTGATGCGATTCTGGATGCAATTTTAGAAGGAGATCCATATGCAAGAGTGGCATGTGAAACTGTAGTTAATACAGGTCTTGCTTTAATTGTAGGGGAGATCAGTACTGAAACTTATGTAGATATTCCTAAGACAGTTCGTGAAACAGTTAAGGAAATAGGCTATGTGGATGCTAAATACGGTTTTGATTATAAGACGATGTCAGTATTAACTGGTATTGATGAACAGTCAGAAGATATCGCAGTTGGTGTTAACAATGCTTTTGAAACGAGAGAATCACAAGGGGTTTCAACTGGTGCAGGTGACCAAGGTTTAATGTTCGGATTTGCAACTAACGAAACGAAAGAATTCATGCCTTTACCTATTGCACTTGCTCACAAAATTTCAAGACGTCTAACAGAAGTAAGAAAAGATAAGACGATTTCTTATTTAAGACCGGACGGTAAGTCTCAAGTGACAGTTGAATATGATGAAGCGGGTCAGCCGCTCCGTGTGGATACGATTGTTATCTCAACTCAACATCATGAGAACATACCTGCTTCTGAAATATATGATGATTTATTAGAGCATGTGATTAAAGCAGTTGTACCTGAACATCTTTTAGATGATGAAACTAAATACTTCATCAATCCAACAGGTCGTTTTGTAATCGGTGGTCCACAAGGGGATGCTGGCTTAACGGGTCGTAAAATTATAGTGGATACTTACGGAGGATATGCACGTCATGGTGGCGGTGCATTCTCTGGAAAGGATCCAACAAAAGTGGACCGTTCAGCAGCTTATGCAGCCCGTTATATTGCTAAAAATATTGTAGCGAGTGGTATTGCTGATAAGTGTGAAATCCAATTAGCATATGCAATTGGGGTATCTCAACCGGTATCTATCTCTGTTGATACATTTAAAACAGGACAATATGATGAAAATAAAATTGTTGAAGTCATTAGAGCACTGTTTGATTTGTCACCAGATGGAATAATAGATATGTTAAACTTAAGAAAGCCAATTTATAAACAGACTGCAAGCTATGGCCATTTTGGGCGCTCAGACATTGACTTACCTTGGGAAAGATTAGATAAGGTCGATGCGCTTAAAGAATTATTAAGAAATCGCTAAGTGAGCACTGTTGGAAAGTAGGAATGTTATGAACACGGAAATCTTTACGAATCCCATTTTTATTGCGATTGCTGTCGTTCTTCTTATAGTAGTAATCTGGTTTTTAGTTTATTACTTTAAACATCGCAATCAAGTGAAAGTTGTTGAAGACAATCACGCTAAAGAAAAAGAATCTTTAGTACAGAAGTACGAAAGTGAACATGAAGCAGAAAGACTTGAACACAAAAAAGAATTATCGAATTTAAATGAGAAGTATTATAATGATACGACTTTACTCGATAACAAATTATCAAGTTTACATCAGTTCTCAGTAGACAAAGGTGAATATTTAACAGACTTAGCATTGATTCAGTTAAAAGATAAGTTGGTCAAAGATGAGAAAATTCGCGAATCCGATATGATTATCTTATCTAATGTATTCCTACCTTCACGAAATTATACGAATACACGTAAAATCGACCATTTAGTTTTAACACGTACGGGTATCTACTTGATTGATTCTAAGTATTGGAGTGGACACATTTTACATGGTGTGAACGAAGCACAATTTGAAACAGTCCCTTATGTAGAATCATTCTTTGACTTACTCGAACTAGATAAGAAACGAGAACAAACATTAATCTTCGAAAAAGCAGACCAGAAAAACGTATCTGTTAATCACTATAATGGTGTCATCGATGAGACGAAGATTACTGCAGAGAAGCTTAAAAACAAGTTGAAATTACAATATGATATCGTACCGATTATTTACTTTAACCCTAAAGATAATGGTAACTACTCAATTACAAACTACTCAGAAGATCCATCAATCCGTGTAATTGTCGGCCAAGAAGACCTAGAAGCATTCTTCTTGAAATATGTCTTCCACGGCAGATTCCAATATACGGTTAAAGACTTAGATGAAATTGCAGATGCAATTTTAGAACAGAGTCTGTGATCTTAAATTTTGTAAATTGAAATTAATCGTCCTATAATTATTTATAGGACGATTTTATTTTTGGAGGGAAAAACAATGTCAGAAGAAATTATTGTAATTAATCCCGCAACAAGAGAAGAAATTGGGAAAGTGCAGAAAGATAGTCAAGATGATATAGAAAAGAAAATAGACTTAGCAGATGAGACTTTTAAATCATTTAAACAACTCACTGCCTATGAAAGAGCCGATTTACTTTTTAAATGGGCTGACAAAATTGATAAAAATAAAGAAGAAATTGCAGAACTTGTAACGAAAGAAGGCGGAAAACCGCTAACTGAAGCGCTGGGTGAAGTCGACTATGCAAACAGTTATATTAGATATTACGCAGAAGAAGCTAAACGTATATATGGACGTACAGTACCATCTTCAAAAGAAAACAACCGTATCGTTGTTACGCGCCATCCGATTGGTGTCGTTGCGGCAATCACACCATGGAACTTCCCAGTTGCAATGATGGCCAGAAAAGCGGCTCCAGCAGTAGCAGCGGGAAATACCTTTATTGTAAAACCGGCTAGTGCGACACCATTATCCGCAATGAAATTTATTGATTTAGCATTAGAAGCAGGTTTTGACAAAGGTGTAATACAGTACGTCAATGCCTCTGGTAAAGATGCTGGTGAGATATTTACAAAATCTGATAAGATTATGAAACTCACATTTACAGGCTCAACAGCAGTAGGTAAAAAACTAATGAGTGACGCATCTGTAACTGTTAAAAATGTAACGATGGAGCTAGGAGGACATGCACCATTAATTGTTCATAAGGATGCAGATATTGACAAAGCTGTAGAAGGTACGATTGCCTCCAAATTCAGGAACTCGGGACAGACTTGTGTCTGTGCAAATAGACTGTATGTTCACGAAGATGTTCTAGAAGAATACACAGAAAAACTTACAGCAAAAGTTAAAGAGTTAAAAATGGGTAATGGTATGGAAGACGGAGTAAAAATTGGGCCTTTAATTGATGAAGATGGCTATGATAAGGTCATGAATCAATTAGAAGATGCGATCAGTAAAGGTGCGAAAGTTGAAACTGGTGGACAAGGTAATAAAGAAGCAGGTTACTTCATAGAACCCACAGTCCTTTCTAATGTCAGCGATGACATGTTGTGTATGAAAGAGGAAACTTTTGGACCACTTGCCCCGATCCAAAGCTACAGTAACTTAGATGAGGCAGTGGCCAAGGCAAATGGTACAGAATTTGGTTTAGCTGCATATTACTTCACTGAAAATTATGCGACGGGTGTGTATTTAACAGATGTTTTAGATTTCGGCGTACTCGGTTGGAATAACGGTGCACCTAGTGCTGCAAATATTCCATTTGGTGGTCTAAAAGAAAGTGGCGTCGGAAGAGAAGGTGCAATTGAAGGTTTAGAACCTTACACTGAAACGAAAGTGACCTCAATTAATTTATAAAAATATAGTTAAAGGAACGAATCTTAGTACTTTTTTACTAAGATTCGTTCCTTTTATTTTTTCTTATTTCTGTAGTTCGCTTCGTCTTTACGCGCAATTTCTTCATCTTTTTTCACATTTGAACGAAAGCCAAGTGAGAGCAGAGCAACAAGGGCAGGCATGACAATGGTACTTGCCCAGTTAATTCCATCTAAAAACATAATTTGAACAATAACGATAACCACAAATACTAATATGTACATATAAATGAGACGGTTAATATTTTCTTTATTCATGAATACTCCTTTGTAAGCGTATACTTTTATTTTCTCAATAAACGCGGCTATTATCAATTAATTAATTGTATAACACGAATAAAATTAATTATTTAATGATAAACATTAAAAATATATTGATTTAAGTTAAAATTTGATGTATATTTAAGTTACCAAAAAAACAGGAGGTACATTATGACTAATCAAATCGTTTCACACAAGCGCTTTAAAGCACTAGTTTCTGTTATGTATGTCATCTCGTTAATCGCATTAATACTTGTAGGTATTGCAACATTGGCAACCTTAGTCGCAAGTTTCGTACTTATTATGGTACCCGTCGATTCATTAATGAATATTTTGAGCAGTATACCCGCAAATTTTACATTTGAAGGAGAAGGGTTTTCACTCGCCATTACTGATGATTTACTATCATCCGTAACTGTAGACAAAACTTTACTTGTTATTACTGCATTTGTTTCAACACTCAGTATCGTACCGATGTTTCTAATTATCTATTTCTTATATAGATGGTTGAATAATTTACGTAAAGGGGATATCCTTGTTCCAAAAAACAGCAAGTACATTGAGTATATCGGTTATAGTTTCGTATTATTATCACTAATGGAAACACTATTAACTTATTTTTCATCCACTTTAGTGTCGAACGCTTTGGCTATGTCTTCACTACCAGTTGAAGTTGCAGAGTTTCTAAATATTGATAGTACAGTTAGCTTTAACTTCATAACAATTTTTGCAGGTATTCTAATTTGGATTATTGCTAAAACGATGCAATATGGCGCCTTTCTCCAAGATGAATATGATGCAACGGTCTAGGAGGGTGAAAGATGATAGTAGTGAGATTAGATAGAATGCTTGCAGATCGTAAGATGGCTTTAGGTGAACTGGCAGAAAAAGTCGGAATTTCAAATGTTAACTTATCAAACTTAAAAACAGGAAAAGTAAAAGCCATTCGTTTTTCCACCTTAGATGCGATATGTAAAGCTTTGGAGTGCCAACCTGCAGATATTTTAGAATATGTTGAAGATGAATCTGAATAGGTGACCAAGAAATAAATTTTATGATACCTTGTAATTAAATAGATATAAAGACAAGGAGCAATAGGTTATGTCAAAAGCAGGTTTAGTTTTAGAAGGAGGAGCAATGCGAGGCATATATTCTGCTGGGGTACTCGAATGTTTTTTAGAAGACAAGATTAATTTCCAGTATGTCATCGGTGTATCTGCAGGTGCGTGTATGGCTGCTTCTTATCTGTCAGATCAAAGTGGACGTAATAAGCGCGTTAACATTGATTTCGTAAACGATAAACGTTATTTATCGTATAAGAACTTGTTTTTAAAAGGTGAGTTATTTGGCATGGATTTCATATTTGATGAAATTCCCAACAATATTGATCCATTAGATATAAGAAGAATCATCGATGGTCCTGAAGAATTCGTTATTGTAACGACGGATTGTCAGACGGGTGAACCTGTATATTTTAACAAAGACGATTATGATGTGGATACTCTAGGGAGTTGTTTAAGAGCCTCCAGTTCAATTCCATTTTTCGCACAGCCAGTAGATGTCGGGGGTAAAATGATGTTCGACGGCGGAATTTCAGATCCAATTCCACTCGTTAAATCAGAGAGTGATGGTAATGAAAAGAATATTGTTGTTTTGACGAAACCTAGAGGTTACTATAAAAAACCAAGTCGAGCAGCGAGTGTAATATCATATAAAAAGTACCCAAAGATTGATGAGCGTATTAGAATACGATATAAACATTATAATGAACGCTTAGCATATATTTTTGATGAAGAGAAAAAAGGCAATGTTTTAGTCATTGCACCGAGCGTAGATACAGGTGTCGGTCGTACGACGCGTAATAAAGCAAAACTTGAACAGCTCTATAAGCTCGGTTATAAGGATGCTAAAGCAAAATTGAATGATATAAAATCATTTATGGAGTAAGTCTCAGTAATACTGGGACTTATTTTTTTGTGTGTTAAAATATAAGAATAAAAATTTGAAATTGAGGGGAAGAAATTAATGGAAATAAGAGCATTTCAACCGACTGATGAACAAGGATGGGTCAGATGTAGAGTATTATCTTTTTTAGATACCCCTTACTTTGACGATGTTCACCCATCTAAAGAACAATATGAAAATAAGGCGATTGAATTGGTCGCAATTAAGGATAACCAAGTAGTGGGATTAATTGATATAGAATGTGATTCTGAAGATGAAAAAATATGTTCACTAGATGAGGGCATAGGTGGAATGATTTGGCATCTTGCAGTTCATCCTGATTATCAAAACCAGGGCATTGGTCTAGCTTTAATGGAACAAGCAGACGTAGAAGCTGCAAAAATTGGTTTAAACTATTTAGAAGCATGGACGAGAGAAGAAGGTAATTCACATCTATGGTTTGAAAGAAATGATTATATTAAAGAAAGTGAATATTATCACTTATACTTAAGCTATGATGATATGGCTCATAATGTGAAACCAGAAGATGATACACTAATACCAATGTATATGTTCGCGCATTATACTGGAGAAAATATCGAACAGTTTTCTGAGATTGAACGTCAATATAAGTGTGTATGTTATGTGAAACAACTTTAAAATTGTTTACATAAACACCAAGAATGGTATTGATTAATAATACTCTGGAGGTGTAGATATGTTCACAATTGCAGAAGCTCTAATTCTTTTAGGCACAGATGATGAAAAAGGGACGGCAAATACCTCATCTTCATTAGATTATGGCTTAAGTGGGGCAGTTCTTGCAGAACTTGCCTTGGAAGAAAAGGTTGAACTAGTAGACGATAAGGTAACAGTAATAGATGATTCTCTAACAGATGTATCTTATTTTGATACAGTTATAAAAGAGATCAACGATTCTAAAAGAAAGAAAAAGATGGATCATTGGATTAATCATTTTGCACAAAATAAAGATGCGTTAAAAACGCCTATTTACTTATCTCTAGTTGACAAGGGAATTCTTAAAGAAGAAGAGAAAACTTCATTATTTATATTTACTTCTAATGTCTATCCAACAATCAATGAAAAGCCAGAGAATCAAATTAGAAATCATGTCAATGATGTAGTATTTAAGGATATGAGTCCAGACCCTAAAATAGCAATGTTACTGTCTCTAATTAAAGCATGTGATCTAGTCAATGAAGTCTTCGGTAAGGAAAATAAAAAAGAAGCAAATAAACGTTTAGATGATATTGTTGAGAATAATGAATATGGGAAACTCGTATCCAAGTCTATCGAAGATATTGAAGCGGCAATTTTAATTGCAACAACAACGGCAGTCACAACGACAACGATAATTAATAATTAGATGTGCTGTGAATAGATCATCTTAACATTCAATGGTTATTTTTAAGATCATATTCATTGTTTTCATTCTCTGTTCAGTGTTGTATTATAAATAATTAATAACAATATTATAACAGAAGGTGTTTTTATGGAATATGGGCTTTTATCGTTGTTACCACCTTTATTAGCGATTATTATTGCGATTTTAACGAAGCAAACAGTGGTCGCTTTATTTTTAGGTGTATGGTTTGGTGCAACAGTAATTAACAATTGGAATCCTGTTTTAGGTTTTACATATACAATTAATGATGTCATGGTTCCGTCGATTGCGGATTCATGGAATGCTGCGTTAATTCTACTCGTAGTCTTTACAGGAGGTTTCATCAATATTTTGAGGAAAACTGGGGCAGGACAAGCCTTTGCGGAATTTACAACTAAAAAGGTGAATACACGTAAAAAAGGACAGAACTTCGTATTTGGGAGCGCTTTTCTATTTTCCTACACAGAGCCGGTACTAATTTTAGGGACAATTACGCGCCCAGTAACAGACAAGTTAAACATTTCTAGAGTGAAACTAGCTTACATAATCGACTCAATGGGTAGTCCTTTAGCAGCCATGTCACCAATTAGTGTTTACGGTCCATTCATAACTGGAATTATCGGAACTCAGTTAACGGCTTTAGCTCTAACAGATAATCCATGGACCTTATTTGTACAGATGATTCCCTTTAATCTATATGGAATATTTGCGATTATCGGAGTCTTGTTCGTTATTAACATGAACTTAGATATTGGTCCAATGTATAAGGCTGAAAAACGTGCCATTGATACTGGGAAATTATATGGTGACAATGACAAACTTATGATTAACGCAGATGAAAATCAAGAGGATAAACAAAAAGCAGATATCTTCTCATTCGTTATTCCTTTACTCCTACTTTTCACTGGAATATTTGGTGTAATCTTTTGGACAGGTGATATTGTTACGAATGGCTTTGTAGATGCCTTCTTGAATGCAAACATCATATTTGCAATAACGACTGGCTTTTTCTTAGGTAGTGTCGGAGCAATGGTTTATGCAATGCTTCGCTATAAATTGTCTTTACAGACATTGTTAAACGACTGGGTAGATGGCTTTATGCAAGTCATGATTGTACCTGTAATTTTAGTGATGGCTTGGTCCATAGGTGGGATTGCGACAACTATGGGCTTAGGTGAAGTTCTTGCACACTATGTTGGAAGTTTCCTACCTGGATTTATTGTACCAGTGGTTATCTTTATTTTAGGTGCCTTAATTTCCTTTGCAACTGGTAGCTCATGGGGTGTATTCTCCATCATGATCCCAATTGCAATTCCAATGGCAAACGAACTTGATATGAGTTTAGCACTCGCGATCGGTGCATCAATTTCTGGTGGACTCTTTGGAGATCACTGCTCACCGATTTCTGATACAAGTATCATGTCATCAACAGGTGCAGCAGCTGACCACATGGAGCATATTAGAACGCAGTTACCGTATGCATTAATTATTGCATTATCAGCAGCAAGTGGGTTCCTAATGACAGGTTTCACAGAAAACTCTATTTTAGGTATCATCACGACTGCTGTAGTGCTCGTCGGAATTTTATTTACCTTGAATAGACGAGCAAAATCTAAAGATAAAACAGTTGAAATATAAGATAAACGCCTTGAAATCAATTAATTTCAAGGCGTTTTTTATGAAATATACCAAGAAGGTATATTGGTATTAAATTGATTATACCAATCAAGAATTTGTCTCGCTTGATTTTTCATAATATCGATTTGTTTATCTCCGAATGGAACTGCCCATGGTAATGAAGACAAAGTATTATTTGAAATATAAAGGATGAGTAAGTCCCAAAATTTATTTGGAACATTATTATTAAAATATCCATCTACTCGACCACTGGCAAAATAGGAGCTGACTCCAGCACACCAAACGATTCTATTAAATTCTTCATAAGGGTCACCTGTGTCGTGACGGTCAAAATCAATAATATATAAATGACCTTTGTCATCGATCAACATATTACCAATATGAAAGTCTCCGTGATGTTGGACGATAGGTAAATCCTTTAATAGATAACGACGACTTTCAACAGCTGCTATAAATAAGTCGCCATAATCAAATTTAACATCACATTCGGCATAGACCTTAATCTTTTTATCAATCTTTTTATTAAACCTGTTCTCCCAGGTATCTTCACTAAATGAATTCATCTCAAAATCATGAATGTGTTTCAAAATCTCACCAGCTTGAAGACCAATTTCGTATTGTTTTTCTTTTGATAAGGTTGGTAAAACTACTTCTAAGTCACGACCCTCAATCCAAGTGATTAACAGATAATATTGTGTTTCTGAAAATTCTCCGTGATCAATAACTTGATGTGTAGGGATATCCTTTACCTGTGCTTGTTTTAAAAGAGAAATCATTTGAAGCATTCGATCTTTATTTTTAATTGAAGTCAGTCTTAAAAGAAATTTGTCCTCTATCGTTTTTACCACATATTTACTATCGTCGGAAAAGCCCTTATCTAAAAATTCTACTTCTTGAATTTCTTTTATATTCAAAAGTATTTGCAGCTCATTTTTACTTATCATGAAAGTGACTCCAATCTTATTAGTGATATAATTTTACCATAGATAAAAAATTGAAAGGGTCATCATATGAAATACATTGGTATTGATCTCGCTTGGACTTACAAGAATGAAACTGGTATTTGCATCATTGATGAGTCAGGGAAAGTAGAGTATTTAGACTCTCAAATTTTCACGAATAACGATATCGTCGAGATGATTGCAAAAGAACAAGAAGAAAATTTAATAATCGGTATAGATGCACCACTGATTGTCAATAATGTTGAAGGCTCAAGAGATGCGGAAAGATTGCTTTTAAAATCTAGAATCAATGGCCACAGAGTATATGCTTTCAATTCGAATCGTACATTTTTAGAAAAAACCTTTAAAAGTATTAGAGGGGAGACTTTAAGTCATTTACTGGTCGATAAAATCCCAAACACTTCGATTGGTCAAAAGGATCAACATACTATCGAAGAAACCTTTCCGACTGGAATTTGTGCTGGAATATTTCCTAACATCTATCCTGTGAATTATAAAAGAAAGAAAGGTATGACTTTTTCTGAGACAGTTGATCGTATGGCAATCTTAGTGAATGAAATTAAGAAATTTGAAGAATGTGGAATCATCAGTGGGTTTTCAGAATTTTATCAGTTAGACCCGGCTGACATGTCTGTTAAAAAATACAAGCATTTAGAAGATCAGATGGATGCCTTCTTGTGTGCGTTTGGGTTGTACACAATTGATCGTCATTATGCAAGACCACGTAATTTCGGTAATATTGAAGATGGATACATCGTAATTCCAGAACTTATAGAATATTAATAAACTATAGAAAGTATTAGCTTAATTGTAGGTGATATTATGGCAAAACATTACTGGGAAGTCCTTAATTCCAAAGAGTTAGAAAACAAGTTTAAACTTAAACTGGCGATGAATGAAGCCGACGCAATCTTAATTGGTGTCGGTGCTGGAATGAGCGCGGCGGACGGTTTCACCTATGGTGGACATCGATTCACTGAAGCTTTTCCAGACTTTATAGATAAATATTCATGGTTAGATATGTTCCAAGCTAGTGTGTTTGATTTTGAAGATTTAAATGAGGAATGGTCTTTTTTCTCACGATTTGTAGATTTAAATTATTTCAGTCAGCCTGTGGGTCATTCCTATTTAAACCTAAGAAATCTATTAAAAGGTAAGACTTATCATATCATTACCTCAAATGCTGACAATTCTTTTGAAGTAGCAAATTTTCCAGAAAATCAAGTATACAATGTACAAGGTAAATATAATTTATTGCAGTGCTCTAAAGGCTGCCACAATAAGAGATACGATAATGAAGTAATGATTAAAGAAATGTTAGCTAACGAAAAAGATATGAAAGTTAGTGATGATTTAATTCCTTATTGTCCAGTTTGCCAAGAACCTATGGAATTAAATCGAAGAAATCACTCAGATTGGATGGTTGAGGATGATCAATTTAATCAGGAAAAACTTAGATATGATAATTTTATAGAAAAGTATAAGAATCAAAAACTTTTGATCTTAGAACTTGGGTGTGGCTATATGGCACCACAAGTAATTAAACATCCTTTCCAAGATTTAGCATCAAAATTGGATACTGTTTATATCACTGTTAATTTGAAAGATTATAGTATACCTGAAAAAATCAAAAGAAATACGATTTGGATTCAAGAGAATATAAGAGAATTGTTTAAGAATATGATGTAATAAAATGTCTATAAACACAAATATGACAAAGGTGAGTAAAAATGTATTTAATAGAAATGAAAAGAAATGGTGAGTATGTTTTTGATGGAGCAATGGCTTTATGTGTTCAAGTCTATGCTCAGGAAAATTTATTTTTTGGTGAGGATATATTATTTCCATATATAACTGAGCCTCTAGTCCAAGTAGGTAGATACCAAAATGCAAGGGAGGAAGTAAACCTACCTTATATCCAAAAAAATAATATTAATCTTGTTAGAAGAGATACCGGTGGCGGTACAATTTATCTTGACAAAGACTGTGTGAACTTTTGCTTTTTAAAAGAATCAGAAAATCAAAATAGTGACGTAAACTTTGATGATATGTATCGACCTGTTATTGAAATATTAAATGAATTTGGAGTAGAAAATGTTCAGAAAAGTGGACGAAATGATTTAGAAATAGATGGAAAGAAAGTTTCAGGAGCGGCGATGAGTATAGTAAACGGGCGCCAGTATGGTGGATATTCTTTACTTTTAGATATTGATGAAACGGCAATTTCTAATGCACTAAAACCCAACAGATTAAAATTGGATTCAAAAGGTATTAAATCAGTAAGAAGTCGTGTACATTCACTTAGGCCTTATTTGTCACAAAAATATAAGTCACTTACGAGTGTTGAGTTTTCTGAATTGATGATATTGAAGATCTTTGGTGTCAGTAGCAAAAAAGGAATAAAAACTTATGAGTTGACTGATGAAGATTGGTCTAATATTGATCAAATGATGGAACGGAAATATCTAAATTGGGATTGGAACTACGGTAAAACTCCGAGCTATTCTTATTCAAAAAGTGATCGTTTTAGTATCGGTACTGTGGAAATTAGTCTAGATGTAGAACATGAAACAATTAAGCAGGCAAAAATCTACGGTGACTTTTTTGGGAGTAAAGATACTGAGACAGTCGAAAGCGCATTGACCGGTGTACGATTAAAAGAAGATAATTTAATGAGAGCACTCGAGAATATTGACTTAAAAGAATGTCTAGGAGATATAAAGGTTTCAGAATTTGTTGGTCTTATATTAGGTTAGGAGTGACATGTTGAATAAATTAAAAATTAATAAGAAAAGATTATTAGACAGAATTAAGACATTGAGTAAAGTTGGAAGAAACGATGAGGGCCAATTAGTTAGACTTGCTTTAACGGATGAGGACAAAGCGGGGCGAGATCTGGTCAAATCTTGGTTTGAGTCATTAGGGTTAATTGTCCAATTGGATCAATTTGGTAATATGTTTGCAACTTGGCAAACTGATGATAACAAAAATCAGAAACCTTTGATGATAGGATCTCATATAGATTCAGTGATTGATGCTGGTATTTATGACGGTGTGCTTGGAGTGCTTTCGGGCCTTGAAGTCGTAGAAACTTTAAAAGAAAATCATTTTAAATCTCCTAGACCCATTACCATTGTTGTTTTTACAAATGAAGAGGGTGTGAGATTTCCACCAAGTATGCTGGGTTCTTTAGTCTACTCAGGTGATTTAAGTTTAGAAAAAGCACTTGATACAATCGGTATGGATGGAAAACGTATGGGTGATGAACTCGAGCGAATTGGATATAGAGGCGAACATGAGCCTGGTTTTATTCAGCCTGAATGGTATTTAGAGCTCCATATAGAACAAGGGCCGATTTTAGAGAAAGAGAATGTACAGATTGGTGCAGTATATAATTTACAAGGGAATTCCAGAAGGGAAATCATTTTTACCGGTGAAGCTAACCACGCAGGGTCAACACCGAATTATTTAAGAAAAGATCCGATGCAGGCTTTTGCATATTTTTCATCGAGTTTATATAACTACATTAATGACAATAAATTGGCAACTGTTGCAACGATCGGCTCAATACAATTAGAACCCAATGCTGCAACGATCATTCCATCTAGAGTGACTTTCACTTTAGATATGAGAAGCCCTGAAGATGAAGGGTTTAATGAAGCACAAGAATTTGTCAGAGGGTTATTAAAAGAAATTGAGACAGAAGGTGAAATAGGTGTAGAGGCGACCGAATTTGCAATTTTTGAGCCAGTTGTGTTTGACGAAATGATAGGGGATACAATTACGGAGTCAGCTAAAGATTTGAACTTAACTGTTAAGAGAATGATTTCAGGTGCTGGGCATGATGCTCAGATGATTAACAGAATTGCCCCATCAGCCATGATTTTTGTGCCGAGTAAAGATGGTGTGAGTCACAATCCCTTAGAGTATACTTCCGATGAGGAAATAGATAACGGTGGGAATGTGCTACTCGCGACAGTGATGAGACTTTTATCGAAAAAATAATTTAACTGTAATTACATGATATTCACGACACCTTTACAATTTCCAACTTGGCAACAAGTTAAAATATAAGAAAGCGAATTTGTGGAGGGTCAAGATGAATATTTCAGATAAGCAATTGGGACATGATGTGACAGTACATGAACATGCTAAAATTACAAACTGTGATTTTGGGATTTACACTGAAGTTGGTATGTATAATTTTATAGAAAACAGCACATTTGGTGATTTTTCATACACCGGTCAGTTTTGTTTCGTACAGAATACTGACATTGGGAAGTACTCAAATATTGCAGCTATGGTGAGAATAGGACCGACGGATCACCCCTATGAGAGACCAACATTACATCACTTTACTTATAGAAGAAAAATGTACGGCTTTAGTGACACGGATGATGAGCAGTTTTTTGAGCATAGAGAGAGTCGTAAAACAGTTATTGGTCATGACACTTGGATTGGACATGGTGCAATCATTTCCCCAGAAGTGACCATTGGTCACGGTGCTGTGATTGGCGCAGGTGCAGTGGTGACAAAAGATGTAGAACCCTATGCAATTGTTGTCGGTGTTCCGGGTAAAGAAATTAAGAAACGCTTCAGCGATGACATCATTGAAAAACTACTGCAAATAGAGTGGTGGCACTGGACACATGACAAAGTAAAAGAAAATCTTGATGACTTTTACTTACCAATAGAAGAATTTGTGAATAAACATTATGAAGACTAGAAAAGTGGATGAAGGTTCTTATTATAAGAATCTTCATCCACTTTCATATTGAGTATATATTTTTTTATTGATGTTGATCCTCTAAGAGTTTAGGAGCCTAACACCATTTTGACGTTGAGCTTCAAAGTGTCTTGAAGTCTAACACTATTTTGACGTTGAGCTTCAAAGGGCCTTGGAGTTTAACACCATTTTGACGTTGAGCTTCAAAGTGTCTTGGAGTCTAACGCCATTTTGGCGTTGAGCCTCAAAGTGTCTTGGAGTCTAACGCCATTTTGGCGTTGAGCTTCAAAGTTTCTTGGAGTTTAACGCCATTTTGACGTTGACTTTCAAAACTGCTTGGAGTCTAACACCATTTAGACGTTGAACTTCAAAGCTGCTAGAAGTCTAACAGCATTTAGACGTTGACCTTCAAATCTACTCGGAGTTTAACATCATTTCCTCATTGACCCTGACTCCCACAACCTACTAAATCATACAAACATACTACCCACAATTAAACCAAATGCAATACCAGCGAGTGTGAAGAAGATGCTCGCTAGGGAGTATTTGAAGAATAGTACGGTTTTCTTTTCTCTCAACAGATCGAATTGGTCTAAGGCGAACTGGGAATAGGTTGTGAATCCGCCTAAGAATCCTGTTGTAATGACAAAGTAGTACTGTGAATTAGCGAGTAAAATCATCGCGGACAAGCCCATTAAAAAAGAGCCGATAATATTGACTGCAAGTGTGCCGTATGGCATTTCTTTGTCTTTGAACACTGCTAAATTTGAGATGTATACGCGTAAGCATGCGCCAAGTCCTGCTGCCACGAGCATGGTAATTAAATTAATCATTGACCTTTTTCCCTCCTAGAGTGAATCCTAAAAAGACTGCGATTAGCCCTAGGGAAAGATTAATTGCTAAATACACGATAAAAACCAAATAGTCCCCATAAGACAACAGTAGGTATTGTTCATAAGACAACAGTGAAAAAGTCGTAAAGCTACCTAAAAACCCTTTAATCCAAAATGCAGTTTTACCGGGACTCATGTTTTTTGCAATTAGAAAACCTATCAATAAGGCTCCAGCAATATTAACGATTAAGGTACCTGTGAAAAAGGGAAGTGCTAGGTTCAAAGTACCGATTGACAATAAAAAGCGTAGGAGTGCACCGAGCATCGCACCTACGCCAATTTTTATATAATTATTCATAAAAATCCTATCTTAATTTATTTTTTAATTAACTTATACAGACCATAAACAACTGCAAGTGCACCAGCACCAATGGCTGCAGCTTTAAATTTATTACTCTTAGTAACTGATTTTACAACTAAGTTTAAATTTTGAGGTCTCTCAGCTAAACGTCTCATAAAGTATGCATACCAATCCGTACCAAATGGTACATACACACACATGTTATAGCCGCGTTTTACCAACTCTTCTTGATATTCCTTTCGGAAACCATAGAGCATTTGAAATTCAAACTTATCTTTAGAAATATTTTGAGTTTCAATAAAGCGAATTGATTTCTCTATAATGTTATGATCATGTGTTGCTATTGAAGTAAATCCTTCGCCTTCAACTAAATGTGTTTTAATAATTTCGAAGAACGATTGATCAATGTCATTTTTTGACTGATACGCTAAGGTTGAAGGTTCTTTATAGGCACCTTTAACGATACGTATACGCTGATCTTTATATTTTCTTACATCTTTCTTCGCATCATAAAAATATGCTTGAATGACTGTACCTACATTATCAAATTCTTTAAGTAACTTATCGAGAATTCTCATAGATGGTTCTTTGGATACATAATTCTCCATATCCAAGTTAACGAACATATCCGTTTTCTTAGCAGCTTCAATAATCTCTCTTATATTTTGGTAGCAAAATTCTTCATCTATATGAAGCCCTATTTGAGAAAGTTTTACCGAAGGGTAGGCACTTGCACCTTTATCTTGTACTGCTTTAATCATTTTTATAATATTATTTTTCTCTGTAGTTGCCTCTGACTTATCAGAAATAAACTCACCAAGGTTATCAAATGTAACACTCATACCTTGGTTGTTGATGTCATTTATACATTTAAGTGTATCTTCAACACCAGTTCCGCCAACGACTTTTTGTGCGCCAAAGCGTAACCCCATCTGCTTTGATGCGTCATTTAAAACCTTATTTTCTGATAAACCAATAAATATGTCTCTTACTACTCCCATACTAATCCTCCTACAAGTAAAGCGTTTTCTTTTTATTGTTTAAAGCTATTATATATCCTTTTATAATATATTTGGTGTAAAAACTTTAAATTTTTAATTTTTATAATTTGGAATGTGACCAACGTATGTCTCGTTGATTCTCTTCATCTCTTCTAGGTCTTCTTCTGTGAGTTCTCGCACAACTTTTGCAGGACGTCCAAATGCCATTGTATTCGGAGGGATGACTGTACCACCTGTAACTAATGATCCTGCACCTATAAAGGAATTTTCTCCTATAACAGCTTCATCAAGTATCGTTGAATCCATACCGACTAAGGCACCTTTTTTAACTGTACAGCTGTGAAGGGTCACTTTATGACCGATCGTAACATTGTCTTCTAATGTTAGAGGTAATCCTGGTGTTTGATGTAAGATAGAAAGGTCTTGAACATTAGTGTAATTTCCGATACGCACGGGTGCAATATCGCCACGAATTACTGAACCAAAAAATACTGAAGAAAATTCTCCAATTTCAACATCACCGATAATGGTTGCATTTGGAGCAATAAAAGCACTGTCACTAATCTTAGGGCTGTGATTTTTGTAATCAAGTATCATTTTAAATTTCCTTTCTTTTATGGAATGTTATAATGATTTCATCATATCAAATTTTAATTTTTTTGTAAGGAGCCAGCATATGTGGAAGTGGGAAACTGAAAATGAAGCGAAGGGTGCTGTTGTTATCGTTCATGACTTATTAGAACATCATGAATATTACGATGCACTTACAGTCAAGCTTCGCCGCGATGGTTATCATGTCATCATTGGGGATTTACCAGGTCATGGTCAAACGACGCGTGTTAATAAAGGGCATATTAATAATTTTGATCAATATACAGAACGCATCGCTGAATGGCATAACCTTGCCTTAGATTATGAGTTACCAACCTTTGTCATCGGCCAGGGCCTAGGTGGCTTGATTGCTATTGAAGCAACTCGACAAGGAAGAATTCAACCAGACGGATTAATCCTTTTAAATCCACTCTTATCATTTAAACAATCATTTATGAATAGGAAAAATACTATTTTAACGAGTGTGCGAATGACGAGTGATGAAACAAGATTTAATCCAGGCATTAAATTATCTTATTTTACTGAGGATAAAAACTTCCTTAACCGTTATAAAGAAGATGAACTTATCGTCGATAAGGTGAGTTATCAGTGGTATAAGACTGTCATCAATCAGATGAAGGCAACATCAGAGACTATGGATGAAGTCGGTGATGTACCGATTTTGTGCATCATGACAGATGACAATCAAATTATAAACCCATACTTATCTGCTAAGTATATGAAACGAAACTTATCAGCTGATTTTAGATTTATAATGATGGAATCCAATGAACACAGTATTTTCCAACGAGAAGATATTGAATATCCATATTATCTCTTAGACCAGTTTATAAATACACAGCTCTTTAGTATCGGATTAATTCCTAAAAATTAGGCTGATTTTTCTATCAGCAATAAGAATGGCGCATGATTTTTTTGATTGATATATTTATATTCTAAAACTTGGCATGTTTCTTGAGGCCAAGTCGACAGTTCATGAATGAGTTTATCACGTTCTATTTTACCGCTCTCATGCCCATGGTAGACCACAATGGCAATTCTGCCACCAACACTTAACATGGCGAATAATTTTCTAAGAGCGGTAATGGTGGTCTCAGGGATGGTTGTAATTGATTTATTCCCACCTGGGAGATAGCCGAGATTAAAGATTGCAGCTTTGATATCTTTTTGGATATATTGATCGACATTCTCATGCCCATCTTGAATGTATTGTATATTTGGTGCCGGATATTTTTCTTTGGCTTTTAAAATGGCATCTTGTTGTATGTCAAAGCTATATACGGTGCCATTAGGTACTAGAGATGATAAGAATTGACTATCATGACCATTGCCACAGGTCGCATCGACGACAAGGTCTGTCGACTCAATAATTTCTTCTATGTAATCTTTAGCGGTGGGTAGAATTTTTTTAAGCATAGTTTCATCCTTTCTTCTATTAATCTTATCACAAGAAATGAGGCACTTAGTATGATCGAAGTCACTCAGCTTTCAAAAAAATATAGTGACAAGATAGCAGTCAATGATATTGACTTCACCGTCAAAAGTGGAGAGTTGTTTGCCTACCTTGGACCCAATGGATCAGGGAAGTCTACAACAATAAAAATGTTAACCGGATTAGTTGAACCCACAAGCGGTATGATTGAAATCTTTGGAAGTAAGATGGATTTAAACCAAGTAGATATAAAAAGACGGATGAGTTTTGTCCCAGATACACCGGATATTATGGGCAAATTGACAGGTTCTGAATACTTGAACTTTATTGCAAGTGTATATCAGATGGATGAAGTAGTTTATGGGAATAAACGAGACGAACTAAGTAAAATGTTTGAAATTGATCAGGCACTTGGTACTTTAGTTGAAGAATATTCTCACGGTATGCGTCAAAAACTTGTCTTAACCTCTGCCCTCATGCATTCTCCTGAACTTTTATTCTTAGATGAACCGACAGTTGGACTCGACCCAAAGAGTAACCGTCTTTTAAAGGATTATTTAAAGGCCTATGTAAAAGCGGGAAACACGGTATTTCTAACCACACATACTTTGAGTTTAGCTGAAGAAATTGCAGATAGAATATGTATTATATATAATGGTGAGATTAAAATTACAGGGACACTAGAAGAGTTAAAAGATGGTAGTCAGGGTAGTCTAGAAGACATCTTCTTAAGTTTAACAGGTGGTGAAAAAGAAGATGTTGAAACAGATACTGAAGCTTGAAACTCAATCTAAAATTAATTATCTCAAGGCCTTAGACACATCTAAAATACTCGTTTATGTTATCTTAGCTTTCATTATTATGATGGTGCTCTTGCCAATGACGTGGATGCTCATGAGTACATTCTTTATTAATGCAGAAGAAAGCTTGATACCAAAAGCACTCATACTACTTAGTTTATCTGTACTTATTATACATGCTCTGTTTTTAGTCAACGGCATTATTAAAGAGATGTTTATGGACAAAAATATAGAGTCCTATTTACTGTTACCAATAAAACCAACGCATCTTTTTACAGCGAAGATGATTATACAATACAGCTTTAAAGTTTTCCCAATCAATTTAATTTTAGCTGTCATCGTTGGTACGGCACTCACAATTCGGTATAGTCATCCAGTGATACTCATCAATAGTCTGATGTACTTTGTTGCACTTGGCGTACTGACTATAGCAGTAGCGTATGGTTTAGTCTTTTTAGTGACTAAGATCTCTTCAGCAAAAAGAGTAGGGGAAGTCTTAACCCTAGTCGGTGGTTTTGCTTCAGTACTCCCATTCTTAATAATGACAATCGGTGGTCAGTATTTAATTCAAATCATAGAGATGATGCCAGAAATCAATTTTTTATATGCGGGATATCTTTATAAACCGTCACTAATAATGACGATAGTCGTAAACATCGCTCTCGTTTTACTGATTACAACTTTAGTTCGTTTGACTATTTCCAGTGTGACCCAAGCCTTCATTAATGGGAATGTTAATGATAATGTGAATAGATACCATGGCAGTGTGAAAACGACTGTGGATCATCCGATAAGATCTCTAATTAAAAAAGATTTAAAACTGACCTTTCGTGACTTTAAGGAATGGTCTGTCGTCTTACCACAGTATTTATTTCCATTCATATTTCTTTATTTAGTCGCCGCTAATCCTGTCATGTTTGGTGGGGTATTGAACCCAGATCAGGTTATAATTGCTATAGGGTTTGCAGGCGCGGTGATGATTTCACTTTTTGTGTCCGCTATGAATACCGCAAGAGACGCGAGTCATTATCAGTTTTTAAAGCTCTTACCAGTAAATGGATTGACTTTAATGCGTGCAAAGTATATATATAATATCGTCACTATTCTACCGGTTTATGTAGTGCTTAGCATTGTAATTTACTTCATTATTACACCGACATTGGCAGCCTTAATGTATACGATAATACTCTCAATTTTAACTGTCCTAACGGTTATACCCATAGGCATGGTAATCGGTTTAATGAGTCCAGTAGTCTCTAAAAAGAGCCCTGCCAACCGATTAGATACTGCGAGTAATGTGATTATTACAACAACCATTTTTGTCCTGATTTTAGCCGTCGGTCGTATTTCGAGTTTAGTGTTTGAAGTTGTTGATGGTAATAATGTCATCAATCATCAAGCGATGTTTACTCTATTGATCTCCATAACAGTACTATGCCTTGTTCTCGCTTATTTCTGTATTAGGAAAACTGCTAAGAAGCATGATGAGGGTTACAAAATAACTTATAAGGACTGATAATATGACAGAGTACACATATTATGAAAAATTCCCGGTTGGTTACTTAGAAATCAAAGCGAATGATCAGGCAATCACTCACATTAATTACTGTGACGAAACATCAGACAGTGATGTAAAGAATGCAGTACTTGATCAATGTATCAATGAATTATATGAATACTTTGAAGGTAAAAGAAAGCAATTTGATGTTCCAGTAGACTTTACTGGGTCGGGAACAGACTTTCAAAGAAGCGTGTGGGAAGAATTAGCCAAAATACCTTTTGGCCAAACAATCAGTTATAAAACGCTCGCCAATAGAATTTCAGGAAGTAATTATTCAAGGGCTGTTGCGAATGCCAATGGAAAAAACCCAATATCTATTATTATCCCATGTCACCGTGTTATAGCGAGTGATGGAGGATATGGTGGCTACACTGGTGGCTTAGATAAGAAGAAACTATTATTAAATATTGAGCAAGCTTGATAATTATGGAAGATTCGGATATATTAATATTATCAGAAGTAGTAACTGAAATTTTTATTTAAGCGAGCTGGTGGTTGGTGTAAACCAGTATGAAAATCAAGTGAACTTGTCTGTGTTAAATGAATAGTAATCAAAGTTGCACATAAATGTGAATGCGGGTGGTACCGCGGTCTTATAGATCGTCCCATATCTTTTTTAGATATGGGATTTTTTAATTTCAGGAGGAGAAAGAAATGACGTTTAAGCACAGAGATATTGAACAAAAGTGGCAAAAGTTCTGGGAAGAGAACAAAACTTTTAAAACACAAGAAAATAAAGGCAATAAAAAGTTCTATGCCTTAGATATGTTCCCATATCCATCTGGAGCGGGGCTTCATGTTGGGCACCCTGAAGGGTATACAGCAACGGATATAGTTAGCCGTATGAAACGTATGCAAGGTTATGATGTTTTACATCCAATGGGCTGGGACGCATTTGGTTTGCCTGCTGAACAATATGCGATTGATACAGGTAATGATATTCATGCCTTTAATGAAAAGAATATCGATAATTTCCGTCGACAAATTAAAGCACTTGGTTTTTCTTATGACTGGGATCGTGAAATCAATACGACAGATCCTAGCTACTATAAGTGGACACAGTGGATTTTTATCCAGTTATATAACAAAGGTCTCGCTTATGTAGATGAAGTACCTGTGAACTGGTGTGAAGCGCTAGGGACAGTACTTGCTAATGAAGAGGTTATTGATGGTAAGAGTGAACGTGGTGGACATCCGGTTGTGCGTAAGCCGATGAGACAATGGGTGCTACGCATCACTGAATATGCAGAGCGTTTACTAAAAGACCTAGATGAACTAGATTGGCCTGAGTCACTAAAAGATATGCAACGTAATTGGATCGGTAAATCTGAGGGTGCGAATATTACATTTGAAATCGATGGTACGGGTACATCCTTTAGCGCTTTTACAACACGCCCGGATACAATTTACGGGGCAACATACGCAGTCCTTTCACCAGAACATAAATTAATCGATGAAATTACGACTGATGAACAAAGAGAGGCTATTGAAGCCTATCAAACTGCTGCAGCCCATAAGAGTGAGCTTGAACGTACTGATCTTGCCAAAGAAAAAACTGGTGTGTTTACTGGTGCTTATGCAGTGAATCCATTAAGTGGTGAGAAATTACCGATATGGATAGCAGATTATGTCTTGGCGTCATATGGAACAGGTGCGATAATGGCTGTTCCTGCTCATGATGAACGTGACTATGAATTTGCGAAAACTTTTGGTCTGGATATTATTCCTGTTCTAGACGGTGGTAATGTTGAAGAAGAAGCATTCACTGGTGAGGGACCACATATTAATTCAGGCCCTTTAAATGGACTTGGCTTAAACGAAGGTATTCAGAAAGCCATTGAACTCCTTGAAGAAAATGGTAGTGGCGAGGCGAAGACAACTTACCGCTTGAGAGACTGGCTATTTAGTCGTCAACGTTACTGGGGAGAGCCAATTCCAGTGATTCACTGGGAAGATGGAACGATGTCAACAGTACCAGAGAATGAGCTACCGCTTGAATTACCTGTTATGACTGAAATTAAGCCATCAGGAACAGGCGAGTCGCCACTTGCCAATAATACGGATTGGGTTAATGTAGTGAGAGAAGATGGTGTGAAAGGGCGTCGTGAAACGAATACTATGCCACAGTGGGCAGGCTCAAGTTGGTATTTCCTACGTTTCATTGATCCACACAATGACGAAATGATTGCCGACCCAGAGAAATTGAAACACTGGCTACCAGTTGATCTATATATTGGTGGTGCAGAGCACGCTGTACTTCATTTACTATATGCGAGATTCTGGCATAAAGTACTTTACGATATTGGAGCAGTACCTACAAAAGAGCCGTTCCAAAAACTGTATAACCAGGGTATGATCCTTGGTGAAGGCAATGAGAAAATGAGTAAATCTAAGGGTAACGTCGTTAATCCGGATGATATTATTTACTCACACGGGGCGGATACACTAAGACTTTACGAGATGTTCATGGGACCTTTAGACGCGTCCATTGCATGGAGTGAAAATGGCTTAGATGGTGCGAGACGATTTCTAGACCGCGTTTGGCGTTTGATTATTGATGAATCGACAGGTGAAGTCTCTTCGAAAGTAGTTACTAAAGATACCCCAGAGCTTGATAAAGTATACAATGAAACGGTGAAAAAAGTATCTAGTGACTTTGACAACTTGTTATTTAACACAGGTATTTCACAATTGATGGTCTTTGTAAATGAAGGTTATAAGGCTGAGGGAATAAATAAAACTTATATAGAAGGTTTTGTTAAACTACTTTCTCCAGTTGCACCCCACTTAGCTGAAGAGTTATGGCAGCGCCTTGGTAATGAAGATACTGTTGCTTACAGCGAATGGCCAACATTTGACGAAACTAAACTCATTGAAGATACAGTGGAAGTTGTTGTTCAAATTAACGGTAAAGTTAAAACGAAGTTAAATGTTGCGGTTGATATTTCTAAAGATGAATTAGAAAGTATCGCATTAGATGACGAGACAGTTAAATCACAAGTTGAAGGAAAAACGATTAGAAAAGTGATTGTCGTCCCCGGTAAACTTGTTAACATTGTTGCAAATTAAGAGAATTGAGAAAC